>JBJMQQ010000199.1:0-15141 GCA_045802645.1 Polyangia bacterium | reverse complement strand
CGACCGGGCACCCGCCAACCATTCGAACGGCCCCCCCTGAACCAATCACAAACCCTACACGGACTACTAACAACACAACCGCGTCATCGACGTACAGACACTGCTCGACCTGCTGGCTCCGTCGGCAATCGGCGAGCTGCGCCGCCTGGTGCGGCGCCCGCCGGTGGTCGTCTTCACCGACAGCTCGCTGCGCCAGGCGCTGGATCAGATGCTGACCGCCGGCGTGGGCCGTCTGGTCGTCGTCGAGCGAGTGGCCCCCACCCGCCCCGTCGGCATCTTGACCCGCAGCGATCTGCTCGGCGCGCATGGCCCGCGCCGACACTAGACGACTATTTGGCGCGCCGCGCCGGGCGGGGCACCATACGCCGCCGTGGGCCGGTACACGCTGTGGTGCCTCAATCGGGTCGCGCGCTGGAACCAGCACAAGCTGATCGGCGCCCTGGCGGCGCGCGGCCACGCCGTACGACCGGGCAGCCGCGCACGCTTCGATCGGGCGCCGCTGAGCGAAGGCGTCACCCGCGACGGCGTCCTCATGCACGAGGAGCTGGCCTGCGACGAGTACTTCGTGCCCATCGTCGTCAAATGCGTCGGCGATCCCGACCGCTTCCTGGACCGATTTGGCGGCGCGCTGACCGCCGACGGGCGCGCGCGGTTCGAGGCGCTGCGCGCCGACTTCCCCCAGTTCTACCCGCGCGCTGACCGCCCCGCGCACCTGCGCGACTGGCGCGAGTACTGGAAGACGTTCCCCATCAACTCGGCGTTCTGGCACGTGGGCATGTTCACCCGCACCGACGGCCCGCACGCCTACGCGGGTCTCTACGAGATCCTGGCCCAGGAGGCGCGCGATCACGGCGAGCGGGCCGTGCTGATCGGCTACAGCCAGGGTGGCCTCGTCGCGCGCTTTTTAGCCTGGATGGACGAGCAGCTGATGGCCCCCACCGCGCGGGCCGTCGCCGCCGTCATCACCGTTCAGTCGCCAAACCACGGATCGCCGCTGGCCGACGGGGCCAACGTCGAGAACGCCGGCACGGGCTTGCTGGGCGCCGTGACCGGCCTGCTCGGCTATCCGATCATCGCGCCCGAAAACCCGCACACGCGCGCCGCGGTCGAGGCGCTGGTGGCCGGGGAGCTGCGCGTCCAGGATCCGCAGGCGGACACCCAGCCGCCGTACCACTTTGGCGTTGGCGCCGTGTGCGCGGTGCTGGACGCGATGATTCGCGACACCCCGCGCAGCCGGCCCGAGAAGGCCGACGTCCTGCGCACGTGCCGCAAGTGGCTGACCGGCCTGTCGCCCGCGAAGATGTTCACCGCCTTCGCGGATCTGGACCCGCGCGGCCTGGACGATCCGCGCACCCTGCTGGGTCGCCTGACGGCGGCGCCGCTGGAGCAGGTGTTTCACGGCGCGATCATCGGCGGCGATCCGTCGGCCGAGGATCTGCTGGTCCAGCAGCGCCCGTGGTGGCAGCGCTGGGTGATCCGGCTGCTGGCGAAGCCCAGCTGGTTCGAGGACCTCGGCCGCCCGTACGGCAAGATCGTCATGAACGAGGCGGTTGCGCACGTCCCGCCGCAGACCCCGCTGCACGCCAGGCTGGCGGGGCTCTATCGCACGGGCCTCGCCGGCAGCGCCGCCGAGGTCACGCTGCCGCCCTTCGCGCACGACTTCGCGATCCCGGCGGTGTCGCAGGCGCTGTACGCGCTGGGGCAGCGGCCGCCGCACGCGCCGTTCCTGGGCAACCGGCTGAACGCCAACGCGACCCACGCGTCGGGCGGCGATCCGGACGCCGCCGCGAGCGACGTGCCGTTCGTCGAACAGATGCTCGACGAATTGGCCGCCCGTCTGCCCTAATGCAGGCGGAGGACGCTGAGGGCGACTTCCAGAATGATCAGCAGGACGACGGCGCCTTCCAGCAACACGAGGCGCCGGTCGCGCGCGACGTCCAGGACCAGCTCCAGCGCCTCTTGCACGCTGCGGAGCTTGAGCTCCAGCGCCTGGTAACGGTCGACGAGGTCGAACTCGGCCCGCAGCTCGTCGTAGATGCGGTTCATGCCCATGTCGTCCCAGGCCTCGTCCGGCTTGTCGAGGAGGTGCAGGATCGTGAGCACCTCGTTGCGCGTCGCGATCGCCGCGCCGATGAACCGGTGCAGCGGCCGTGTTCGTAGCGGCACCGTCCCGTGCTCTTCCATGCGCTGGACCAGCCGCCGGTCGGTGCGCGCGAACATGTCGTCGACGATGCGCTCGTAGTACTCCATCGCTGCGCTCTGGGCGACGGTCAGCGCCACGATGCTGGCCCGATCCGCGGTGAGATAGTCCAGCGTCAGCACACCGTCGGCGACGTCGGGCGTGCGGCCCGGGTCCTCGCGCACGGTCATCTCCTCGCTGACGGTCGCCGCCGTCAGACCGGGGCGCGCGCGGTGCAGCCGCTGCAGCTCGCGCTCGCGCGCGGCCGGCGAGAGATCGCGAAACACGACCGCCCCGAACGGGAAGATGAAGACCGACCCGTCGTCGACGCGGTAGGCGATCTCGTGCGGCCGCCGTCGCGCGTCCGGGTAAGCGGCCACCAAGTCCCGGAGCGGCAGGTTCTCGACGAAAGCCGTCGCGTAGAAGATGTGGGTCGGCCCGGCGGCGACCGCGGGTCGATCGCCGCCCGAACCGACCTCAGCGCCGCTCACCCGCCCCTATTTGCCAGTGTCGCCCTGATCGTTCAAGTCGGAACCGTTGTCGGCCGGCGGCGCCGGCGGCGGGGGCACGACCAGGATCACCGTCGAGGCGGGCGTCGCGGCCGCCTTCGGCTGTTTCTCGACGTCGTACGGGTCACCGGCCTGTAGCGAAAGCGGGGACTGGCCCACGATGCTGGGTGCGTGCGGCGCGCCCAGCTCGGGCTGCCCGTTGATCCGCTCGGCGCCGCTGCCGCCGCGGCTAGCCGTGGCGCCCGCCTCCGGCCGTGTCGCATCCGCCCGCGCGATCGGGACCGCGACCACGCCCACCGCCAACCCCAGCAACATCGATCGAAGAAGTTTGTACCGCATACGGTCACTCTAATCACCGCCACCTCGCGTGCGCGGCCCGCCCTCTATCAGCCGGGCCAGTAAAGTGCGGTGGCAGTGCGCGGGATCCGTGCACGCGGACGAGCACAGCAGGGTGACGGTCTCGCCCTCCGCCACGCGCCGCGCCAGGTCCCGGATGCGCCAGAGCTGCGCCGGCCCGCCCATCTCGTCCAAGTACCGCTGCTGATAGTCCGCCCAGCTGATCGGCGGACCGTGCTTGCCGTGGAACTGGTCCAGCAAGGTGCGACTGGGCCCCAGGTCAGGCCACCAGTCGTCCCACGTCTCGGCCGCCTTCGACACACCGCGCGGGCGTATTCGGCACACCAGCAGGCGGAACCCGTCGCCGGGCTCGGCGGGGTCGTTCCAGCGCCTGGTCCGCAGGGCCATCCCTCAAACGTAACCCGCGCGGTCGGGAGGCGTAGCACCGGCAGGAGGACACATGCTGCCCATCGCCCTGCTGGATCGCCTGCGACGCACCGCGGACCGACTCTCGTTCGTCGGTCCCACCCTGGCCCGCCTCACCGTGGGGCTGGTTTTCATCGGCACCGGGTGGGGCAAGCTCCACAGCCTGGGGGACGTGACGGACTTCTTCGCCTCGCTGCACATCCCGGCACCCGGCTTCAACGCGCGGCTCGCGGCGGCGACGGAGTTCTTCGGCGGCATCGCGGTGCTGTTGGGCCTGGGGACGCGCCTGGCCGCCCTGCCCCTTGGGTTCACGATGGTGGTCGCGATCCTGACGGCCAAGCGCGGCGACATCACCGGCCTGACGGCGCTGGTCGGCTTCGAGGAGTGGAGCTACCTGGTGTTCTTCATCTGGCTGGCGGTCGCGGGCGCGGGCCCCCTGTCCCTCGACGCATTGCTGTCACGCCGGCGCGATCGCGCCTGAGGCCCCTCCTTGGTGTTAAATGCGCCGTAGGTGGACGGAGAAGCAACCGAGGCTGCGCGACTCATGGCTCGCTATTGCAGCGGGGACGCGGCGGCGTTTCAGGCGATCTACGCGCTGCTCGCGCCCCGGCTGCTCGGGTACCTCTTCGGCTTGCTCCGCGACCGCGCCGCTGCCGAGGACGCGTTGCAGCTGGCCTTCCTCAAGCTGCATGAGGCGCGCGGCACGTACGTCGCGGGGGCGAACCCGATTCCGTGGGTGTACACGATCGCGCACCGGACCGCACTGGACGAGCTGCGCAAGCGCAAGCGGGCGCGCGTGCGCCTGACCAGCGACGGCTCGCTGCCCGCCGAGCCGGCCGCGCACGTGACCGGCGTGCCGGTCGAGGCCCACCAGGACGCCGCCGATCGCCCCACGGCCAGCGCCACGCGCGGTGCGCTGGCGGCGCTGGACGGCCTGCCCGAAAACCAGCGCGAGGCGTTGCTGCTGACCAAGGTGCACGGCCGCTCGACGGTCGAGGCCGCGATGATCGCCGGCACCACGCCCGGGGCCATCAAGCAACGGGCCCACCGGGCGTACCTGACCTTGCGCCGCGTGCTGCGCAAGGAAGGGGATTCTGACGACGAAGCGGGCGCAGGCGACGGATCCGCGGCACCCTTGCGGAAGGAGACGTCGTGAAACCCGACGAGCTGAGCGACGGATTGCCCCCCCAGCGGTTCGACCCGCCGCCGCCCAACCCGGCGCTGATGGCGGCCGTGCAGCAGATGCACCCCGTGCGCACGCGGTCACGGCTGGGCGCGTTCGCGGCAGTCGGCGCGGCGGCGCTGATGGTGCCCGCGGTGGTGCTGGCGACGCACGAGTGGCGGCGGGATCTCCCCGCGCTGCCACCCGGGTGGCTCGTCGCGGCCGCCGCGCTGTGGGCGACGGCGTTCACGATTTCGCTGGCGGCGGCGCTGGTCCCGGCCCGCGGCCATGTCTTGCCCGCGCCCGCCCGCGGGTCGCGCGCCGGCCTGGCCGCCGTGCTGGGCGTGCTGGTGTTCGTGCTGTGCGCCTCCCTCGAGGCGCCCGGCGTCAGCTTGCGCCCCGAAGACGTGCACCGCACACTGGCCGGCACGTCCGCCCACTGCGCGGGCTTCGCGCTCTTGATGGCGGCGCCCTGCGTGCTGCTGGGCCTGCTGGCGTTGCGGCGGCTGGTGCCGGTGGGCGGCGCCCGCCTGGGGCTGGCGCTGGGCGCGGCCGGGGGCGCGCTGGGCGGTCTGGTCCTGCACTTCATCTGCCCCTTTGCGAACGTGGGGCACGTCGCGCTGGGGCACGTGGGCGGAATGGCCCTGGCGGCCGCGATTGCCGCCGTTACGTTGCCGTTCGTCCGCGCGCGCTGATCCTCCGGGGCGATCCTGCGAATTTTTAACGCATCCCCGCGACCGCGGCCTGACCCAAACTGGCGGCATGCGGGTTCGTGGTTTGGTCGCTCTGGTCGCGTGCGCGATGGCCACGGGCCTCGGCTGCGGCTCCACCACCACACCTCAGAGCGCGCCGCTGATCTTCGACGGTGCGCCGGCGGTGACGGTGGCGTCGGCGTCGGGCGCGCTGTCGGTCTCGGTGTGGTGGTCGCCCGCCCAGCCGACCGTCGGGTATGACGCCGGCCAGCTCGCCATCACCGACCAGACGGGCGCCCCCTTCACGGGCGCGACGCTGACGGTCGTTCCCTGGATGCCGGCCCACGGGCACGGCGCGTCTGTGCAGGCGACGATCACGGAGACCGCGCCCGGCGTCTACGCGGCGAGCCCGCTCGACTTCTACATGTCCGGGGCCTGGGTTCTGCGCACGCGCATCCAACGTGCCGGCGACGGCGAGGCGCCGATCGATGACACCGCCCAACCACCGATCGAGATTCCGTAGGCTGGCGCTGGTGGCGGCCGCCGCGCTGGGGCTCGCGTGGCCGGCGCGCGCCGCCGCGCAGGCCTGCTGCGCCGGCGGGGCGCTGGTGAACCCGACTCGCCTCGCGCCGTACGAAGACGCGTCGGCCGGCGTGCAGGTCCGCGCGCGCGCCGCGTTCGGGTCGTTCGGCGCCAGCGGCCAGTTCACGTCGTCGCAAAACGAGCAGGAATTCGAGCAGGACCTGGCCGGCTCCTTCCGGGTCGCGCGCCGCGCCCAGGCCGGCGTGGTGCTCCCCTTCGTCGAGACCCGCCGGGTCGAATCGGGCCAGGCCAGCACGGGCAGCGGCCTCGGCGATCTGGCGCTGACGGGGCGTTACGACTTCACCCTCGCCTCGGAGATGCTGTACTGGCCCGGGTTCGCGCTGGTCGGAAGCGTCGTCTTCCCGACCGGAAAGGCGGCCGGCAGCGGCACGAACGCGGCCGGCACGGACGCGACCGGCACGGGAACGCTGAACGCCTCGCTGGGCGTCGCGTTCGAGAAGATTCACGGCGCCCTCTACTTCGACCTTCAGGGCTGGGTGACGTACAGCCGCGACCGCACCGTCGACACGCCGGGCTTCGGGTCGACGACGACCTCGTTCCCGTTGCAGGTCACGGCGCTGGGCGTCGCCGGGGTGGTGTTCGACAGCGAGGCGGCCCTGGCCGCCTACGTGAGCTTCCTCGACCGCGGCGACACGACCCTGGACGGGGCCGCGCAACCCGGGACCGAGCTGCGCCTGACCACCGCCGGCCTCTCGGGCCTGCTGCCGATCGGCGAGCGCTGGCGGCTGCAGGGGACCCTCTACGGGGACGTCCCGCTGGACCATTTCGGGCGAAACGAAGAGGCCAGCGCGGGGGTGACCGTCGCGCTCGTGCGCCTCTGGATGTAGAGGTACACTGCCGCGCCGTGATCGACATTCGCCTCCTACGTGAGAATCTCGAGGAAGTTCGCCAGGGCTACGCCCGTCTGGGCTCCCCCGTCGACCTCGACAAGGTCATCGCCGCCGACGCCCGCGCCCGCGACCTGAAGAACGAGTCGCAGACGCTGCAGGCGGCGCAGAACAAGATCTCGAAGGACATCGGCCGCGCCGCGCCGGGCGCCGACCGCGAGCGCGCCCTGGCCGAGGGCGCCGCGCTGAAGCGCGACATCGAGTCCAAGGCCGCGGAGCTGGCGGCCGCCGAGGCAAAGCTGGAAGAGCTGATGCTGGAGCTGCCCAACCTGCCCCACCCGTCGGTGCCGGTCGGCAAGGACGACAGCGAGAACAAGGTCATGCGCGAGGAGGGCACCAAGCGCGCGTACGACTTCGCTCCCAAGCCGCACTGGGACCTGGGGACGGCCCTGGGGATCATCGACTTCGAGCGCGGCGTGAAGATCTCCGGGTCGCGCTTTTACGTCCTCAAGTCGTGGGGGGCGCGCCTGCAGCGGGCGCTCATCACGTTCATGCTGGACGTGCACACCCGCAAGCACGGGTACGTGGAGATTTACCCGCCCTACATGGTCCGCCGCGAATGCCTGGTCGGCACCGGCAACCTCCCGAAGTTCGGCGAGAACCTGTATCGCGACGCCGAGGAGGACTTCTGGTTCATCCCGACGGCGGAAGTGCCGGTCACGAACATGTACCGGGAGGAGATCCTGGAAGGCGGCGCGCTGCCCATCCGCCACGTCGCGTTCACCGCCTGCTTCCGGCGCGAGCAGATGGCGGCCGGTCGCGACACGCGCGGCATCAAGCGCGGCCACCAGTTCGACAAGGTCGAGCTGGTGAAGTTCGTCCGCCCCGAGGGGTCGATGGAGGAGCTGACCGCCCTGCTGTCGGACGCCGAGGACGTGCTGAAGGCGCTGGAGATCCCCTACCGCGTCGTCCAGATGTGCACGGGCGACCTGTCGTTCTCGGCGATGGCCAAGTTCGACCTGGAGCTGTGGGCGCCCGGCTGCAACGAGTGGCTGGAGGTCAGCTCCTGTTCGAACTTCGGAGATTTCCAGGCCCGGCGGGCCAGGATTCGCTTCAAGGACAAGGACAGCAAGGAAAAACCCAAGTTCGTTCACACGTTGAACGGGTCGGGGCTGGCCCTGCCGCGGACGCTGATCGGCGTCCTCGAAACCTACCAGCGGGCCGACGGACGGATCGACGTTCCGGCGGCGCTCCGCCCCTACCTCGACGGCGCGGAAGTCCTCGGTTAGTCTGTCCTGAGCCGTAAACCTTCGGAACCTTTGACTTCCGTGAGGACTGACGGGTACAGTGGACGAGCCGGTGACATGACCAAAGCCGATCTCATCGACCTCATCGCCGAGCGCGCCAAGCTCCCCCACGGGCGGGCCGAGCTGCTCATTTGCCAGATGTTCGACTCGATGGTCGAGGCGCTTTGCCGGGGCGAGGGGATCGAGATCCGCGGGTTCGGGAGTTTCTCGATCCGCGAATACAAGGAATACCAGGGGCGAAACCCGCGCACGGGCCAGGCCGTCCAGGTCCGCCCCAAGCGCCTGGCCTTCTTCAAGGTCGGCAAAGAGCTGCGCGAGCGCGTGAACAACGGCCGCGACGGGCAACCGACCGCCGCCGTACCGCCCCGGACGAACACCGCGGGGGGGTAGGCTCGACGGCGGCCAACACTTCAGCCCAACAGCGCAGGACTACGATCTCCGCCGCACGGCCTTTCTTCGTCGCGAAGGCATCGCGGTGCTTCGCTTTCCAACCGATCTCGTCTTTCGGGAGCAGATCGCCGTTCTCGACGCCATCCTGCGGGCCCTGGATGGCCCCCCGCTCCCCCCGGCCGTGTAGGTTAGACGACCCGCCAGGTCGTGCCGGCCGGCGTGTCCATCAGCTCGACGCCGGTGGCCTGTAGCGCCTTGCGGATCTCGTCGGCGCGGGCGAAGTCCTTGGCGACGCGGGCTGCGGCGCGCTCGGCGATGCGGGCCTCGACGGCGGTCGCGTCGATTCCGCGACGGACGCAGAGGCGCGATCGGTAGCCGTTCAGGAAGGCCGACGGCTCGCGCCGGAAGATGCCCAGCGTCTCGCCGCAAGCGTTGAGGTCGCGACGCAGCCGCGCCAGCGTGCGCCGTCGGACGTCCTTGGGCGCCGCCTTGGCGTCGTCCAGCAGCTTGTTGGCGAGCACGAACGCGTCGTAGAGCTGCCCGACGGCCGCCGCCGTGTTGAAATCGTCGTCCATCGCCTCTTTGAAGGCGGCCACCGTCTGGTCGGCGGGGGCGACCACCTCGCCGGGGCTGGTGTCGTCGGCGACCGTCGCCAGGCGGTCCAGCGTCCGGTAAAAGTACGCCAGCCGCGCCTCGGCCTCTTCCAGCTCCGGGTAGACCTGGGCGCCCGTCGACTCGTCGCGCGCGACCGTGAAGCCGACCGGGCTGCGGTAGTGGACGCCGATCAGGTGCAGCCGCAGCGCCTCCAGGTCGTGGGCCTCGCCCACCTTCTGGATGGTGACGACGTTGCCCAGCGACTTGGACATCTTCTCGCCGCCGAAGTTCACCATCCCCGAGTGCAGCCAGTGCCGCGCGAACGAGCCGTCGCCGAACGCCCCCTCGGACTGGGCCAGCTCGTTTTCGTGGTGCGGGAAGATCAAGTCCGAGCCGCCGCCGTGGATGTCGAACGGTTCGCCGAGGTAGCGGTGCGCCATCGCCGAACACTCGATGTGCCACCCCGGGCGGCCGGGACCCCACGGGCTCTCCCACGTGGGCTCGCCCGGCTTGGCGCCCTTCCACAGCGCGAAGTCGAGCGGGCTGTGCTTCTGCTCGCCCACCTCGATGCGCGCCCCCGAGCGCAGGTCCTCGACGCTTTGCTTCGAGAGCGCGCCGTAGTGCGGGAACTTGGGGACGGCGAAGTACACGTCGCCCGCGGCGGCGTACGCCAGCCCGCGCGCCTCGAGATGGCGGATGATCTCCAGCACCTCGGGGACGTGCTCGGTGGCGCGCGGCTCGACGTCCGCCGGCTTCACGTCCAGCGCCGCCAGGTCCTCGTGCATGAGCCGCGTGTAGTGCTCGGCGACCTCGGCGGCCGTGCGCCCCTCGAGCTCGCCGCGCTTGATGATCTTGTCGTCGACGTCGGTGATGTTCCGGACGAACGTGACCGCGTAGCCCGACGCGCGCAGGTGCCGGGCGATGACGTCGAACGCCACCATCATCCGGGCGTGGCCGACGTGGCAGCGGTCGTAGACCGTGATGCCGCACGAGTACATCCCGACCCGCCCCTCTTTCAGCGGAACGAACGGGACCTTCTTTCCAGCGCGGGTGTCGTAGATCCGTAGGCTCATCGTCGCAGGTCGCGTCCCAGGCCGACCAGGTTGACCGCGCCGAACATCACCAGAATCGCGGCGATCAGCACGGTCGGCAGGTGCTGGCGGGGCCGGTCGCCTTCGACCAGCAGGTAAGCGTCGGCGGGGATCACGACCGGCTCGACGGTGTGGATGGCCGCAATGAAGGTGGCTGGCACCTCACGCGCGGGGCCTTGGCCGGGGCGCAGCACCATGCCGCTGAAGCCATGCCCGATGACGTCCGCAGCCGCGATCTCCTCGACCCGCAGCTGCACCGGCTGGCGCGCGTCACGGATCTCGACGTCGTGGTCCAGGTTGCCGATCGCGTCCAGCGCGCTCTGGCGTGCCGCGGCCGGAAAACGCGCGACAAACGTCCAGCGCACGGGCGGCTCGGCCGTCGACGACAGCGGCCCGGCCTCGGGCGCGCTGCTCGCCGCGCGACCCTTGATCTCGCCCAGCGCGGTGACGATCTCGCCGCCGCGCGACGTGATCGCCGCCCGCGCGGCGGCGTCGGTCGCGAAGCGCGTCTTCGGCAGCCCCAGGCGGACCTGGTCAGGCTCGACGACGTCGACCACCACCAGGCTGCTGGGCGCCAGCGTGACCGGATCGCCGCTGAGGTCGTTCACCGTCAGCGTGCCGCCCGGCGCGCGGGCACCAAGCGCGGTCGCGAACGCGTCGGGCGCGAAGAAGTGCGTGGCCGACACAGTCGCCGCGAAGTACTTGCGGATGCCCGCCGCGAACGACAGGTCGTCGACCCGGATGAGGCGCCCCTCGAAGGTGTCGGACTCGGCCAGCGCCGCCGGCAACGGGCTCGGCGGGCGGTGAACGAACAGGCGGTCGCCCGTCCCCAGCACGCGAAAGAGCTGCGTGAACACCCACGAGCCCTTGGTGTCGATCTCCAGCGCGCTCTCGCGGTCGGGCGTACCGGTCACGCGGACGTAGCGATTCTCCAGCCCTTCGGCCGCGCCCGTGTTCAGCGACGTGGCGCGCCCCAGGTCGAGCGGCGTGCCGCCCAGCAGCGCGTAGCGGAGGTCCCGCCGCTCGTGGAACACCAGGAAGAACGCCAGCACCGCGCCGGCCAGCGCCACGATGGGGTGGCGGCCTCCCGCGCGCGGGATGTGTGCGAACTCATCGACGTCGCCGGCCGCGGCGCCGGCGGCTCGGTCGGTCTGGGCCGGGTCGGTCATGGCTGTCGCGCCACGCGGAGACTAGCACAAACCCTGCCCTGTTTCGGGCGCCCGACTTGCCCCGCCGCGGCCTTTCCGCTACGTGTGAGGCGTGCGGCAGTCGTGCCTGACCTCCCAAGCGCGGGTAGCTCTGCTGGCGGCAGCGGCGGTCGTCTCGGCCGTGGGTGTCGCCGGGTGCCGTCACAGGTCGAAGACGCCGGACGACGCGTACCAGCGGTTCGCCGACGCCATCAAGAACGAGGATGGCGGCGCCCTGTACGACGCGCTGGACCAGGCGACCCGCTGGGATCTGATGACGATCCAGAAGGCGCACCGCGAGGCGTACGACATCGTCCTCAGCAACTACCCCGAGGGGCCGGAGCGCGAGCGCGAAAAGCGCAAGTACGAGCCGGCGGCGACCGCCCCCAGCGCGCGCGAGCTCTTCAAGAACGAAACCGCGCCGCACATGATCCCGATGACCCGGATGCTGGTCATGGGGATGGTCCACTTCGAGCCGGGCTCGACCGACGGGGAGGCGAACGCCGTGCTGGAGGGCGGCGGGCGCCTGCTGTTCGCGCGCGGCCAGGACGGCAGCTGGGGCTACGCGGGCATCGCGAAGCAGACGGCCGACGAGAAGAACCGCGCCTATCACGACCTGGAGGTGGTGCGCGCCAGCGCCGCCGACTACGAGCGCGCGGCCGCGCGGGCCGCGCAATGACCCGCAAGACCGCGCCGGAGGCTCCACCGACGCGGGAACAACTGTCACTGCTGGTCCCGCTGGCGCCCGCCGCGCCGCTGGTCCCGACCACCGCCGAGCCACCGCCGGTCGTCGCGACGATCCCGGCCGCGCCGCCGCTGCCCGCGCCGCTCCCGCCGCCGGCGCCGCGCGTCTACACGGTGGGCGAGGTCCTGCGTGCCGCGCGGACCACGCTGGAGAGCCGGTTCGCCGACGTGCTGGTCGAGGGGGAGATCTCCGGCCTCAAGCGCACCGGCACGGGGCACGTGTACTTCTGCCTCAAGGACGGCGACGCGTCGCTGGACTGCGTGCTGTTCTCGCGCGAGGCGAGCCGGCTCAAGTTCGCGATCAAGGAAGGGCTGGCGGTCCGCTGCCGGGGGCGGCTGACGCTGTACGAGGCGCGCGGCAAGTTCCAGATGACCGTCGTGGACGTCGAGCCGACGGGCGCCGGCGCGCTGGCGCTGGCGTTCGAGCAGCTCAAGCAGCGCCTGGGCGCCGCCGGCCTGTTCGAAGCTTCGCGCAAGCGAAAGCTGCCGTTCTTGCCGCGGCGGCTGGGGGTCGTCACATCGCCGCAGGGCGCGGTCGTTCGCGACATCATCCGCATCGCGCACCGCCGTTTCCCGCTGGCGATCGTCGTGTCGCCGGCCCCGGTGCAGGGGGAAGGCGCGGCGCTGGCCATTGCCTCGGCGCTGCGGCGGCTCGAGGCGCTGCCCGACGTCGACGTCATCATCGTGGCCCGCGGCGGCGGGTCGCTGGAAGACCTGTGGGCGTTCAACGAGGAGCCGGTGGCGCGCGCGATCTTCGCCTGCCGCGTGCCGGTGATCTCGGCGGTCGGGCACGAGACCGACTTCACCATCGCGGACTTCGTCGCCGACCTGCGCGCCCCGACCCCGTCGGCGGCGGCCGAACAGGCGGTCCCCGTGATGGAGGACGTGCGGACGGACCTCGCGAACCTGCGCCGCCGCGCCAGCCGCGCGGCCAGCGAGTCGCTGCGCGCCGCCCGCCACGGGCTCGAGCGCGTCCGCAATCGTCTGGGCGATCCCCGGCGGCTGCTCGACGAGCGCCGGCAGCGGATGGACGACACCGTCGAACGGGCGCGCCGGGTCCTGGCGCGGCGGATGGCCGCCGCACGGACCGAGCTGCGGGCGGCCGAGACGCGGCTTTACCGGGCGCACCCGCACCGCCGCATCGGCGAGCAGCGGGGCGAGCTGGCGGCCATGCGCCACCGGCTGGAGGCGGCGATCCGCCCGGCGCTGGCGCGGCGCCGGCACGCCGTGGACGCCGCCTGCGGCAAGCTGGGCGCGCTGTCCCCGACCCGGGTGCTCGAGCGCGGCTTCAGCCTCACGCAACGCGCGGACGGCCACATCGTCACGCGCGCCGCCGATCTGGCGCCGGGCGAGCGCGTGCACGTGCGCGTGCGCGAAGGCGCCTTCGACGCGACCGTCGATGCGGGCGATGCGCCGGCTGCCAAGCCCGCGAACAAGAAGGGTCGCGCTAAATGATCCGCGCGGCGGTGCTGGGGGCCGACGTCAGCAAGAGCCGCTCGCCCGCGATCCACAACGCCGCGTACCACGAGCTGGGGGTCGAGGGGCAGTACGAGGCCGTCAGCGTCGACGCGGCGGGATTCGACGCGCTGGCGCTGCGCCTGCGCGACGCCGGCTACCGGTACCTCAACGTCACGATCCCGCACAAGGCGGCGGCGGCCGGCCTGACCGAGGTGCAGGGACCGGAGGTGCGGGCCTCGGGCGCGGCCAACACGCTGCTGTTCGACAAAAGTGGGTCCGTGCGCGCCGAGAACACCGACGGCGCCGGGTTGATCGGCGCGCTGGCTGACCTGGGCGTGTACGTCCGGGCCGGGCAGCGGATCGTCATGGTCGGCGCGGGCGGCGCGGCGGCCGGCGCGATCGAGGCGCTGACCCGCGCCGGCGCGCGGGTGGACATCGTCGCGCGCCGGCCGGAGCAGGCCGACGAGCTCACGCAACGGCTTCCCGCCGAGCAAGCGATGCTGCTGAGCGCGCGCGGCTGGACGACGGGCGATCTGGCCGAAGCCGTCGACGGCGCGAACGCGATCGTCTCCGCCGTGCCGGCCGCCGCCTGGGCAGACTCCGCGGCGCGCGCCGGCCTCGTCGCGCTGAAACCGGAGACCGCCGTGCTGGAGATGGCGTACGGCGGCGACACGCCGCTGGGGCTCGCGGTGCGCGACGCGACGCCGCTTTACGCCGACGGCCTGGGGATGCTGGTCCACCAGGCCGCCCGCGCGATCGAGCTGGCGCTGGGCCGCAAGCCGCCGCTGCCGCCGCTGTTCGCGGCCGCGCGCGGCGGCTGAGCCCTCTCCCGGCACCTCCGGTGCCGACCTCTCCCACGTTCGCGGGCGAGGTGACGAGTTCTGCGCTGCTCCCGCCGAAGGTGGGAGCGGCCGACGAGCCGAAGGCTCGGCGGGTGAGGGTCCGGGAGGTGTGTCTACGACTCGGTCGTGTCGACCGTGCGGACGTCGATCTCCAGCGTGCCGCCCAGGATCTCGCCATACGCGCGGCAGAGCGCGATCACCTCGTCCATGTTCGCCAGCTCCATGATCGAAAAGCCGCCGATCAGCTCCTTGGACTCCGAGAACGGGCCGTCGATCACCTGCAGGTCGTTGTTGCGGAACATCAGCCGCTTGGCCGTCGCGCTCGGGTGCAACCGCAGCGATTTCACCAGCACGCCGGCCTTCGTCATCTCCGACTTCAGCCGCGTGAGCTCCGCCTTCTGCTTGGCGCTGCGCCCGCCCGCCTCGGTCGCGGCGTCCGCCTTCTCGATCAACAGGAACTGCAGCGGCGCGTTCTCGGGCTCGGGCATGAGCCCGATGTCCCACGCCTCGTTGAGCTTCCCGAGCTCGATCTCGCCGTCGCCCAGGATCTTGCCGTAGCGCTCGGCCCAGCCAATCGCCTCGTCGCGCGTGCGCACCTTGAGCGTCAGCAGGGCCGCCGGCGACTCGCGCTCACCCCGGTAGGGGCCGTGCTTCACAGTGGCGCGGCCGTCCTGAAACGTCAGCCGTGTGCGCGCCTTGCTGCCGGCCAGCCCGCCGCCGTCCAGGAACCGCCCCGCCTTCGCGTGCTCCTCGATGAAGGCCCCCATCTTGTGGATCAGCTCGAGCGGGGGCTT
>JBJMQQ010000198.1:0-21351 GCA_045802645.1 Polyangia bacterium | reverse complement strand
GTGCGCCTGGCGAAGCAGAGCCAGCGCGTCAGTCGGGTGTCCGGCGCGCCGGAGCTCGAGCGCGCGAGAGATCAGCGCCTCCGATTCGGTCGGGGTGCTGCGGGGGCCCCGCTCCCGCGAGGCGGTGGTCGAGAAAGTGAGCAGGGCAATCGCGAGCGCGCTGGTGCAGGTCATCGAGGCTCCTGATGTCAGTCGGTCGGGATTCCGATCCCGGCCAGATCGATGTTCGGCAGGGGCGGGGGAGAAGGTGCGTGCGGCTTGGCGTGCCGGCTGACCGCCGGGGGTTCCACGACCGGGCATACCGCCTCGATGACCGTCGACGCCGGCGGAGGAGGCTCTGGTTTCGGGCGCGGCGGGCGCAGCGTGTGATGACTCGTCCGAGCGCCTTCGACACCCGCTTCGGCGGGCGCGCTGCGCCGGGCGGCGATCGGTGGCGCCGGCCTTGGGGGCCGCCGCCGGCCGGAGGCGAGCCCGGCCGCCGCCAGCGCCACACAACCGATGCTGGCCGCCCGCAACGGCCACCCGCCACCCAGCCGCGCCACGACCGCTGCCCCCAAGCCGCCGGCCCGGGCGTCGCGACCAGCGCGGCGCGACACCTTGGTTGCGGTGACCGCGCGCGCGGCGTCGACGGACGTCGTGCACGCGCCGGGCCCGGCGGCGCGGAGACGAGCTTTCGCGGTGGGCGTCGCCGGCGCGCGCGCCCAGGACGGATGCGCCGCTGCGGTCGGGTGATAGTAGCGCCGCCATTGCGCCTGACCGCGTTCACTCGCGAATTCCAGCAGCTCGCGCCCGAGCGCGTAGACCGATTCGAAACGCTCGGCGGGGCCGACCCGCGTCGCTCGCCCGAGAACGGCGTCCAGCGCCGCCGGCAGGTCCGTGGGTTTCACGGGCGGGCGCGCCCCGCGCAGCCGCTGCGGAAACTGCCGCGTCACACAGAAATACAACAGCACGCCCAGCGCGTACTGATCGCTGGCGGGGCCGACCTTGCCGTCGATCTGTTCGGGCGCCAGATGGTGCGGTGGCACGCTCCATTGCACGGCGCGTGTTCGATCGTCCGCAGCGGCGGCGTTCGACACGCCGAAGTCGAGCACCTTGATCTCCATCCCGGTGTCCGTGTCGACCAGGAACACGTTCGCCGCCTTCAGATCGCGATGGATGATCCCGACGCGATGGCAGGCGCGTAGCGCGGCGCAGACGCCGAGGCCGATGTCCGCGACCTCGTCGACGGGCAGCGGTGATTCCGCCATTGCCAGCACGGCGCCCAGATCGCGCCCGCGCAGATGCTCCATCACCAGAAACGGCGTGCCGTCGTCGGCGAAACCGTAGTCCAGCACCTGAACGACGTTGCGCTGATCGACCTTCGACAGGGCCATCGCCTCACGCAAGAACCGCTGCCGCACGCGATCGGTGAGCCGCGCCCCGTCCCGCGAACCGGTGGCCGTTTTCAGCGCAACAGTCCGCCCCAGACGCAAATCGATCGCGCGATACACGGATCCCGTCGCGCCGCGCCCGATCACGGCGACGAGCTGATAGCGATCGATGACGCGGGGGCCGCCCAGAACGGCCGCATCAGGCGTGGGCGTATCAGCGGTCGTGAGTGGTCGCGGCGGCATCGAACGAGCGCTGTGGTTTCGACGCATTGCCGATTTGGTTGCGCTTGCGCTGCTGGACGACGCCCGCGGCGATGCTTACGAGACAGGGGCCAGAGGCAAACGTGAGAACGGTCTTGAACGAGAATCGGGGATGGCTCGTTGCGTGCCTGTGCGCGGCGCTGGCCGCATGCAACTCCAACTCCGGCGGCGCGAGCCGCGACGGCGGGACCGGCGGCTCCACGCAGAATGCGGATGCGCCCGCCATCCACATCGACGGCGGCACCGTGCGGCGCGGAACGTTGCGTCTGGTCGTGCCGGCCTACTACACGCCGGGGGCCGATTGGGATCGCATCATCGCCGCGTCAGACGTGGTGGGGATGATCATCTTCAACCCGAACAACGGACCGGGCGTGACCAGAGATCCCGCGTACACGGCGGCGATCGAGAAAGCGCGTTCCGCCGGCATCCTGGTGCTGGGATACGTCGCGACCAACTACGGAAACCGCGCCGAGGCGGACATCAACGCGGACGTGAACGCCTACTACGACCAGTATCAGCCGTCCGGGATCTACTTCGCCGAGGGGCCGATGGAGGCCGACTGCACGACCCTCGATCCCCAATACCGCCGACTGACGTCGCTGGCACGCTCGCGCGCGCAGGGAACCTTCGTGGCGATCGGGACCCGCTTCTGTCCGACCTTCATCACCTTCTCGGATCTGATGGTCGAATTCGCGGAGGACTGGACCACGTACCAGAGCTACAAGGTCCCCGAGTGGATGCCCGCGGCCTCGCCCGATCGATTTTGCCAGTTCATCAACTCCGTCCCGGCCGAGCAGGCGAGTCACGCGCTATCTACGGCGGTCAGCTACGGCGCCGGATGGGTCTTCGCGACGGACGGCGTGTACCCGAATCCGTGGGGCGCGCTTCCCAGCTATTTCGATCAGGAGCTGACGGCGGTACGCCAGCTGCAGTAGTCGAGCGAGCTCAGCGCCGGCCCGTCTTCTTGACGGGGCGACGAGCTGTTTTCTTGGCAGGCTTGGCGGACTTCTTCGCCGGCTGCTTCTTGGATTTCTTGGCCGCGGGCTTCGGCGCTCGCTTGGCGGCCGCCTTGGCGGACTTCTTGGGCGCCGCGGCAGCGACCCGCTTGCGCGTGGCTGATTTGCGCGCCGGGGGTTTGGCTTCCGGATCGACGTGGCAAACGACCTCGATGTTGTTCCCCTCGGGATCGCGAACGAACGCGGCGTAGTAGTGCGGGTGGTAGTCGGAGCGCAGGCCCGGGCCGCCGTTGTCGCTGCCCCCGGCGTCCAACGCGGCTGTATGAAACGCGTCGATGAGGTCGCGCTGGCCGGACAGCGCCAGGTGCGTCGGGTTCAGCGGCTGGTCGGTCTGCATCAACCACAGGTCCGGCTTTCCGTCGGCACCGAGGCCGGCGACGCCCTCGAACTGCATGACGACCTCGTAGCGCAGCGGCGCGAGCGCAGCTTTGTAAAAGTCCAGCAACCGCGACAAATCCTGCACGCGTACGGTCACGTGGTCGATCATGGCTGGACCATAGCACCGAAACTCGGGCTTAAAATCGCGGCGTGGTGCCGTTTTCTGACTGGCTGACGCCGCTCGGCCGGGTCGCCGACCGCTGCGCGCGCAACGAAGCGGGACCACGAGGGAATTGGCTGACCCGCGCCGTCCTCCTGCGCGTCCTGGGTTTGGTCTACACGATGGCGTTCCTGACGCTGGCGCAGCAGGGGCCGGCCCTCCTGGGACCGCGGGGGCTGCTGCCGATTCGTTCCTACCTGGCCGCCGTCACCGCCGAAACGGGCTCACGCGCGGAAGGATTTTGGCTGTTGCCGTCGGTCTTCTGGTGGGCGTCCAGCGACGCGGCGATTGCCGCCGCCGGCTGGGTCGGCGTCGCGCTGGGGCTGGTCGTCATCGCCGGGTACGCGAACGCGATCATCCTGGCGCTGCTGTGCGCGCTGCAGATCTCGATCGTCAACGTCGGCCAGACGTTCTACGGCTTCGGCTGGGAGATCCAGCTCGTCGAGACCGGCTTTCTCTGCATCTTCTTGGTGCCGCTCGTCGACCCGCGGGCTTTTCCCAGGCGGCCGCCGCCCATCATCGTCATCTGGCTGCTGCGCTGGTTGGCGGTGCGGATCATGTGGGGCGCGGGCCTCATCAAGCTGCGCGGCGATCCCTGCTGGCGCGACCTGACCTGCCTCGACTATCACTTCGAGACCCAGCCGATCCCGAACCCGCTGACGCCGTACTTTCATGCGATGCCGCACTGGGTGCACGCGGCCGGCGTCGCGTTCAACCATTTCGTCGAGCTGCTCGCGCCATTCTTCGTCTTCGGCACGCGCCGGATGCGGCTGTTCGCGGGCGCGGCGATGCTGGCGCTGCAGGCGATCTTGATCCTCAGCGGGAACTTGTCGTTCCTCAACTGGCTGACGATCGTCCCGATCGTCGCGTGCTTCGACGACGGCGTCTGGGGACGGCTGCTGCCTGCGGCGATTCGCAGGCGCGCCGAGGCGGCGGCGACGGTGGCCGAACCCTCTCGCGCGCAGGGAATCACGACCGCCGGTCTGGCCGTCGCGATTGCGCTGCTCAGCGTGCCGCCGTTGTTGAACCTGGTGTCCGGCCAGCAGGTCATGAACACGTCCTTCACGCGATTGCCGCTGGTGAACACCTACGGCGCCTTCGGCTCAGTCGGCCGCGAGCGAAACCAGCTGGTGTTCGAAGGGACGCTGGACGACGTCGTGAGCGACACGACCGTCTGGCGCGCGTACGCGTTCAAGTGCCAGCCGGTGGACCCCGCGCGCCGCCCCTGCTGGATGAGCCCCTACCATTATCGGCTCGACTGGCTGCTCTGGTTCGCGGCCATGGGTGCCCCGCGCGACCACGATTGGACGCTGCGGCTCATCTGGAACCTCCTTGGCGCGGATCGGGCCACCCTGCGCCTGCTGGCGGACGATCCCTTTCAGGGGCGCCCGCCGCGACACGTCCGGGTCGACCTGTACCGTTACCGGTTGGCGCCGCTCGGCGCGCCGGCCTGGTGGCAACGCGAGCGGCTCGGCCCGTGGCTGCCGCCGCTGGACCGGGACGACCCGGCCCTGCGGGACTACCTGCGCGCCAGCGGGTGGCCGGGCGTCGACCACCCCTGACTCGCGATCACACCCGCCCGTAGAGCTCGCGTTCGTGGCGCATCGCTTCGGGGCCGCGGTCCAGCAGCGACGAGGCGAGCATCGCCACCGCCACGATGACGTTGTTCCACACCGTCGCGCGCGTCATCGTGGGCAGCGCCAGCGTCCCGATGAACAGCGCGGCCGCGACGACCAGGTTCGCGTAGCGCGCACCCACTGTATAGAAGGACGCGATCGCCAGCAGGAACGTGAGCACGGCGCAGACGATGGTCAGCGTGCCGACCGCCTGGCCGTGCGGCCACATGAAGGCCGTCACGAACAGCCACATCCCAAGCAGCGCGTTCAAAATCCGTGTCGTCATGGCTCACCTCCTCGTGGCGCTTCCTTTTGCGCGTGAGGACCCCGCCCGGACGCGCCTACATCTTCGAATCTAGTGATGAATGCCCGCCCAGGCAGGGGCGGCTCGGCCTCAGGGACCGGGCCGATAGGCGCGGACCCAGTCGACTTTCATCGTCTGCGGGAACACCGTGGTCGTGTCCGGAGTGCCCGGCCACTGGCCGCCCACCGCCACGTTCAAGATGATGAAGAACGGCTGGTCGAACGCCCAGGTGCGACCGGTCGCGACCTGCGGCGTCTGCGTCTCGTACAAGGTTTCGTCGAGGTAGAAGTTGATGGCGGTCGCGCTCCACTCGATCGCGTAGGTGTGGAACGCATCGCCCAGCTTGGCGCCGCCCGGCAACGCGGTCATGCCCGTCAGCTCGCTGTCGTTGGTCGTGCCGCTGGCGGGCATGTGCAGGCTGCCGTGGTTGATCGACGGCTCGCGCCCGATGCTTTCCATGATGTCGATCTCGCCGCAGGCGGGCCAGCCGGCGCCGTCGATGTTCGCGCCGAGCATCCAGAACGCCGGCCAGATCCCCTGCCCCTCGGGGATCTGGATCCGGGCTTCGATGCGGCCGTATTTCTGTGAAAACTTCCCCTTGGTCAGCAGGCGCGCACTGGTGTACGCGCAGGTCTTGTTCGACGAATACGTGCAGGTGTGCGCCGAGGCGCCGGCGGTGGTGGCGGTGATGACGAGGTTACCGGCCTGAATGACCGCGTTCTCGCTGCCGTCGGTGTAGTACTCGAGCTCCTGATTTCCCCAGCCGTTACCGCCGACGTCGTGGATCCACTTGGTCGAATCGACGGCGGATCCGTCGGCGCCGTTGAATTCGTCGGACCAGGTCAGGACCCAGCCTGACAGCGCCGCGCCCGCCGTGCCGCCGATCCCACCGACGCCCGTGGTGCCGCCGCTCGCGCCGCCGCTGGCCATCGGCACACCGCCGGTCGCCGCCACCCTGCCTGCGCCGCCCGACATTGCGCCGCCACTCGCGTGTGCGGCGCCGCCACTGCCGGCGATTGCGCCGGCGTTGCCGCCCGTTGCGCCACCCGTGCCCGGCGTCGTCCCCGCCGCGCCGCCGCCCGAACAACCAACGAGGACCAGCAGCGCGGGCGCCAACGCTCGTTTGCAGCGCACCTGTGAACGTTATCACGCATGCGCGCGCACCTGGACCATGACAGCGGGAGAGGGAGGCACGGCCGGCGTGTGAATCCGCGGCACGCATCCATCTCGAGCGTGCGTTCAGTCACCTCGTCCATGACGAGCTCGGCCGTCGATCACGCGCGAATTTTCGATGATCGCTTGCACCTCGGCCGTTCACCCGGCGCGCGGGCCGGTGGCCCGGAGCTTGCGAGGGTTGGTGCGCGCAAAGGAGCATTGCAATGAAGCGTGTTCGCCTGCTGGCCCTGTTCTCTGTCATTCCGCTCGGCGCGTTGACCACCGCTGGCTGTTTCGAAGTCCGCAAAGGTCACGACGACAACGTCTACATCTGCGCCTGCGATGCAGACTGTCCGTACGGCTACTCGTGCGACGGGTGGAGTGCGACCTGCGTCACGAATGTCCAGACCTCCGGGTCCGGCGGTCGCGCGACAGGCGGCAGTTGGGGCCACGCCGGCGCGGGTGGCGGCGTCGCCTCGGGCGGCGCTGGCGGACATGGCGCCACCGGCGGCACCGGCACAGGCGCGGTCACGGGAACGGGTGGGCGTGTCGCCACCGGCGGCACGGGCGGACATGTCGCGACGGGCGGCGTCAGCGGCACGGGCGGCGCCGGCGAGGGCGAAGGCTCGGGCGGCAGCGGCGGAAGCATCCACGGCACCGGCGGCGCCGGCGCGATCAGCGGCACTGGTGGAACCGGCGCAATCAGCGGCACCGGTGGAGCTGGCGCGATCAGCGGCACTGGTGGAACGGCGGGCGGCACGTGCACAGTGACCAGCGACTGCGGGGCCGGCGCTTGCTGCGTTTCCGGGTCCTGCCAGCCGCTGCCAGGCACGCCGGCGTTGTGCCGGTTCAGCAGTGAGTGCGGTGCCGGGGGACGCTGCTTGAACGGCGCTTGTCAGCCGGGATGTACGTCATCGACTGACTGCGGAACGGGTGACGTGTGCACGGGCGGGTATTGCCAGCCGTCGACGACGGGCGGCGCGACGTGCGTGTTCAACTTCGATTGCCCGGCGAACCACACCTGCGTCAACGGCTTCTGCCACGGCGCGTGCTCGACGGACACGGATTGTCCTGCACACGACATGTGCTCGGCGGGGCTGTGCCAGCCGGACGTCCGGCCGCACGCCAGCTGCCGCTCCAACGCCGAATGCGCCAGCGGCAAGACCTGCGTCGACGGCTTCTGCCGCAGCGGGTGCCACACCAACGCCGACTGCTGCACCTGCACGACGGCGACGGTCTGCGGCCCGGGCGGCTTCTGCGAGACGCCCGGCGAGGCCGCCCCGCAGTGCCAGCTGAAGACCGACTGCAGCGGGGCGCAGTCCTGCTTGGACGCGGTCTGCTCCTCGTAAGGACCTCAACAGATCAGATCCGGGGCGGGTGGTTCCCGCTCGCGCGCTGCGGTTCGGTGCGCGGGCGGGACGGGTGGGTCAGGGCTGCGTGACGACGACGTTGTCGAACGCGGCCTCGGCGCTCTGGGTGGCGACGGCGATGTAGCCGCTCGCAACCGGCGCCGAAGGTGTGTACGTGCCCAGCGTCTTGCCGCCAACGGATGCGGTCAGCGCGCCCGAGGCGGCGGCGCTCAGCTTCACTGCGTACCAGGCGCCGGTGCCGATCGTGGCGGTCCAGACGGGGCCGCTGCTGACAGTCCCAGACACCCGCGTCTTGACCTGAACGCCGACGCCAGGCTCGAGGGCCAGGCACGCGAAGTCGCCGCTGCTGCCCCCCGCGTAGCGCAGGCAGAGCATCGCCGTCGTCGTCGAAGAGGAGCCAAGCGCCAGCACTTTCACGTCGGCGGTGACGGTGGTGGCGCCGCTCCACGGCGTGCCCGACGCGTAGCAGAGACGCAACGTGCTGCTTTGGGCGTGGTTCTGCGCGAACGCCTTCGTGGCGTCGCTGATGATCTGCCAGTCGCCGGCGCTGCCGCCTTCCCGCGTCCAGCCCGCCGCCATCGCGCCCAACGTGTCGCTCTCGAAATCGTCGCACGCAACGCCGGGGCAGCCGCCCGCGCAGCTCCCGGACACGCACATGCTGGGCGGCGCGCAGTCCGCGTTCGCCGCGCAGGTGGCTTTGCAGCCGTTCCCGCCGCACAGATACGGCGCGCACGAGGTCGCCGACGGCGTGACGCAGGCGCCGTTGCCGTCGCAGGCCCCCGCCGGCGTCACCGTGAATCCGGCGCAGGTGGCGGACGCGCAGGCGGTCCCGGCGGCGTACTTCTGGCAACCGCCGCTGCCGTTGCAGGCGCCGTTGAGGCCGCAGGTGGCCACGCCCTGATCGGCGCACTGACTCAGCGGGTCCTGGCCCGCCGGCACGGCGACACAGGTGCCGACCGATCCTGGGATATCGCACGCGCTGCAAAGCGCGGTGCAGGCCGTCGCGCAGCAGACGCCCTGCGCGCAAAAGCCGGAGTTGCAGCTGGCCGCGGCGGCGCAAGCCGCGCCGTTGGGCGCAAGCCCGCAGCTTCCCTTGGCGATGTCGCATGGGCTGGACGCGGCGCAGTCCGCGTTGGCCGCACAGGTGGCGTTGCAAGCGTTGCCGGCCGCATTGCACGCGTAGGGCGTACAGGCCAGCGGTGTGGCGGCCTGACAAGTACCCGCGCCATCGCAGATGCGCGCCGGCGTGAACGTCGTGCCCGCGCAGGTCTGTGGCGCGCAGAGGGTACCGGGCGGGTAGCGCTGGCACTTCCCTTTGCCGTCGCACGCTCCGGTCGTGCCGCAGGTCGTCGGCCCCTGATCGGCGCACGCCGACAAGGGGTCCTGGCCCGCCGGCACGTCGGCGCAGATGCCTTCGCTGCCCGGCAGCCCGCAAGACTCACAGGTCCCGTTGCAGCTGGTGGCGCAGCAGACCCCCTGTGCGCAGAAGCCGGACGCGCAGTCGGCGCCAGCCGCGCAGGCCGCCCCCAGCGGGGCCAACCCGCAACTGCCTGCCGCGCAGCAGATCGTGCCGTGGCAGGTGGTGCCCGGCGCGCAGTCGGCGTCCGTGGCGCAGCTGGTGTTGCAGCTGCCGCCCGCTCCGCACGCGTACGGACCGCAGCTCTGGGGGGCGCTGGGCACGCAGTCACCGACGCCATCGCATCGCGCGGCGGCCGTCTCGGTCTGGCCGGTGCAGTGGCCCGCGCCGCAAGCGGCGCCGCTGGCGTAAAGGCGGCAGGCGCCCGCCCCGTCACAAAGCCCGTCGGTGCCGCAGGTGGCGGCGCCGTTGTCGGCGCAGTGGCCCAGCGGGTCCTGTCCCGCCGGGACGTACGTGCACGCGCCCGCGCTTCCGGGCAGCGCGCACGACAAACAGATCCCGTCGCATTTGGTCGCGCAGCAGGTCCCCTGCGCGCAGATTCCCGAGTTGCAGTCGGCGCTGGCGGCGCAGCTGGCGCCGATCGGCCGCTTGCCGCAGCTGCCGTCGACGCAGCTGGCGCCGGCCGCGCAGTCGGCGGTGACCGTGCACGTCGTCGCGCAGGCGCCGCTGGTGCCGCAGCGGAACGGGCCGCAGTCCTCGGCCGGCGTCGTCAGGCAGGTGCCCAACCCGTCGCACCGGCCCGCGAAGGTCAGCGTCTCGCCCGCGCAGCCCGCCTGCCGGCAGGCGACACCGGGGGCGTACTTCTCGCACGCCCCGGCACCGTCGCAAAATCCGTCCGTCCCGCAGCTGCCCGGACCTTTGTCGTCGCAGTCGTTGCGCGGGTCGGTCCCGATCTCGGCGGCCGTGCACGTGCCGACGCTTCCAGCGGCTGCGCACGTCAGACAGACGCCCGAACAGTCGGTCGCGCAGCAAACCCCGTCCGAACAAAATCCGGAAGCGCACGCCGTACCGTCGCCGCACGGGCGACCGGCGGCCAGCAAGGCGTCCGCTTGGGGAATCGCCTCTGGGGGCGCATCGCGGCCGGCGTCAGCGCGTCGCACGGAGCCGCCGCCACCGCATCCCGCCAGGGCCGCGGCCAGCCCCATGGCCAGCCCGGCGACCGCGCGCGCCGCCGACTGCTTGCGCGACGCGTCCGACCCCGGCCAGCTCGTCATCACAGCCTCCGCCGGCAGGGTGTCCGGCCACCCCTAAATCGGTTCACCGTGTCGTGATCTTGACCTCACTCCTCGGCCGGGGGCTGGGGCCCCGGAACGATGCCGGCGATGTCGGGATCCTCCTCCAGCTCGCCGGCGGGACGATCCGCCTTCTGGCGGTCGCGCAGGTCGCGGCGTTCAGCCTTCTTGCGCTGCTTTTCCTTGCGCGCGTTCTCTTTTTGACGCTTTTCGAAAGGGTTCGGTCCTCGCCGCATGTCGGCCCTATTTTGCGTCACGCGGAGAAAAAAACGAGGGCTCGCCGGAACGCTGACGCGATCCAAGGCACTTTCGCATTTTTGCCGAACGGGCGAGGATCACCGGCGTGATCGGGCAGGCCATCGGCAGCTACCAGGTCCTGCGGCAGCTGGGCAGCGGCGCGATGGGCGAGGTGTATCTGGCCGAGCACCGGCACCTGAAGCGGAAGGCGGCGGTCAAGCTGCTGGCCCGCGAGCTGGTCGGCCGCCCCGACCTGCTGGAGCGATTCTTTCTCGAGGCGCGCGCGACTTCCGCGATCGCGCACGTCGGGATCGTCCAGGTGTTCGACTGCGAGATCGATCCGACCGGCCGTCCGTACATCGTCATGGAGTACCTGGACGGCGAGACGCTGGGCGCGGCGTTGGCGCGGCGGGGCGCGCTGCCGGCCGCGACGGCCGCGCGATACGCGCGTGCGATGGCGGACGCGCTGGCCGCGGCGCACGAGACCGGGATCGTCCACCGCGATCTGAAGCCCGAAAACGTGTTCGTCCTTTCCCACCCGGCGGAAGCCGTGAAGATCGTCGACTTCGGGATCGCCAAGCTGGAAGGGGACTTCCGCGCGGGACAGGTGCACCAGACGCGCAGCGGGGCGTTGATGGGGACGCCGCTCTACATGTCGCCCGAGCAGTGCCGCGATTCGGCCAACCTGGATTTTCGCACCGACCTCTATTCGTTGGGCTGCGTGTTGTACGAAATGGTGACGGCGCGCCCGCCGTTCACGCACACGACGCTGGGCGACCTGGTGGTCGCGCACATGACGGAGACGCCGGCGGACCCGCGAACGCTGAACGCGGCTGTCCCGGCGCCGCTGGCCGACCTGATCACGGAGCTGTTGCGCAAGGACCCGGCCGCGCGACCGGCGGGCATGCGCGTGGTCGCGGATCGGCTGGGGGCTTTCTTGGGCGGGCTCACCACCGTTCCCGAGCCCGTGCCCGAGATCGCGCCGCCGCCCAAGCCGCCCGCGCAGACGACGTTCGGCGAAGCCGCCTCGGAGATCGTCGACGATCCGGGCCCGCCGGCGCGCCGGCGACCTTTGACGTTCGCGATTGTCGGCGCGGTCGTCGTCGGACTGGGGATCGGCGGGTTCATCGCGCGACGGGGGCATGCCCCTGCAGCGCCCCGCACCAAAGTGCCTGCGGCCTGGATCGGCACGCCCGCGCCGGCGCTGGCCGCCAGCGCCGGCGCGCCTGCACCGGCGGGCGCCGCCGTCGATGACAAGGACAGCCGCCCGCGACACGCCGGCAAGATCACCGCGGTGAAGCACGCCGTCGCGCACCGGGCGCTTGCCGCCGCAGCACCGGCGCAGGCACCGGCCGCGCCGGGCACCACGGTGACGACCACGCCGCCGCCAGTCGGAGGCGACACCGCGCCTGCCGACGTCACCGGCGCATGGGAGGGAGCCTGGACCGACGCCGAGCACCACCAGCACGGTCGTCTCTACCTGCAGGTGAGCGCGGGCGGCGCGGCGGTCGGGTGGTTCTCGAACGCCAACGCTGCCCAGAGCTACCGGCTGACGGGGCGCGCAGACGGGGCCGGCGCGTTCACGCTGGCGTGCGACTGCCCCGCCGACCAGGGCTTCACGGTTCGCGCCAGCCTCCGCAATCAGGACGGCGACGTCCACGGGCGGCTCACGCTTTCGACGGCGACCGGCGTCTTCGGGCAAAGCCACGTCGTCCTCCATCGCGCGGCGGCGCGCTGACGCGCTCCGAGATCCCGGTTACTTTACGGCTGCGGATCGGCCCTCTAAAGTCTCGGGCCAACATGAGCCTGATCCGGTTTCGTCTGGCGCAGCTTTTTCCGATTGCGGCTTTGATCACCGCCGCCGCATTCACCGGCTGCGCGAGCTCGACGGTCCTGCAGAGCCAACCGCCGGGCGCACGCGTGTTCCTGAACAACGTGCCGGTCGGCACGACGCCGTACACGATGACCGACAGCAACATCGTGGGGACCGCGACGGCCGTGCGGCTCGAGTACCCGGGCTATCAGCCGCTGAACACGTACATCGTCCGCAACGAGGAGCTGGACGCGCTGGCCCTGATCGGTGGCCTCTTCTTGCTGGTGCCGTTCCTGTGGGTGTTGAAGTACAACGCCAGTCACTTCTACCAGCTGCAGCCCGCGGTGCCCGGATACGGCCCACCCGGCGGCTGGACTGCGCCCGAGGGATACCCACCGCCGCAGGGTGGTTACCCGCCGGCACCGGGCGGATACCCCGAACAACAACAACAGCAGCAGCCGGGTGGCTACCCGCCCGGGCCGGCCGGCTATCCACCGCCGCCCGCTGGCTACCCGCCGCCCGCCGGCCAGCAGCAGCCGCAGCCGTAGCGCGACGTCATTCGGCGGGTTCCGCCGCCTCGGCGTTCGTCAGCGGAGCGCCCGCGTTGATCCGCATCGGCTCGCGCGCCTTGTGCGGCTTGGCGGCCTCGGCGACGGCGTCGCTCATCGCGGGGCCGATGCGATCCCACAGCTCCTTGGCCACGGTGGCGCCCAGCGCGCGGCGGTCGCCGGCGAAGGTGGCCGACGCCGTCCGCATGCCGGTCGAGCCGTTGCGCACGAACACCGTCGCGCTGGCGGCGGTGCCGTCGACGGCAACTTCGCCGTCGATGTAGGCGACCAGGTTGAGCGTCGCCGACATCTCGCGGAACTGCTCGGGGCTGTCGACCGGGCGCAAGTTGGTCATCATCTTCAGCCCCTTGGCACGCAACGCGTGCATCACCTGGCGTCGCATGGCCTCGGCATCGTCGCCGGTGAAGGCCAGCACGGCGACCTTGGCGCCGGCCACCGGCACCACCACCACCGGCGGTTCGACCTTCGGGACGGGGCAGCCCTTGGGAGCCTTCTTGGGACGCGGCGTCGCGTGCTTGGTCGCCGCGCCGGCAGGCGCCGCCAGCAGCGCCGATAGAGCCGCGGCGCGGGTCAGGCGGAAGAAGCGAGACCAGTGGCCACGGGCCATCCGCCTTCAGAATACCTGAAGAGGACCTAGCTCCGCAGCTTGTATCCGGTCGCCAGCATCCAGACTGACAGAATCGTGGCGACGGCCGCGACGGCGGCGGTGATCCCCAAGCCCAGCCACGGCGAGCTGCTCGACGTGCCCAGGAACCCGAACCGCAGCCCCTCGACCATGTACAGGATCGGGTTCACGCGCGTGATCGTGTCCCAGGGGCGCGGCAGCATGCGCGCGCTGTAGAAGATGCCGCCCAGGAACGTCAGCGGCGTCAGCACGAACGTCGGCACGACATTCAGCTGCTCGAACTTCTCGCTCCAGATCGCAACCGCCAGCCCGATGGCGGCGAACGCCGTCGCGATGAGCCCGGTGTACAGCAGCACCCACACCGGGTGCACCACGCCGAAGCCCGCGAAGAATCCGGAGATGATCCAGACCAGCGCGCCCGTCATGAAGCCGCGCAGCACCGCGGCCGACAGGAACGCCGCCAGCAGGTCGCCCACCCCCAGCGGCGCGACCAGCAGATCGACGATCGTCCCCTGCAGCTTGGCGATGAACATCGACGACGACGTGTTGAGGAACGCGTTCTGCGTGACGGTCAGCAGCACCAGGCCCGGGATGATGAAGCGGATGTACGAAACACCGTCGACTTCGCGCACGCGGCCACCCAGCGCGTAACCGAAAACCAGAAAGTAGAGCGACGTCGTGACGACGGGCTGGGCCAGCGTCTGCCCAGGCACCTTCAAGAAGCGGCGTGTCTCTTTCGTCAGCAACGTGCGAAAGCCGATGGCGTTCATGACGTCTTCCTGATGAACGCCGCGGCGTCGGGGCGCTTGGTGAGCTGCAAGAACACGTCCTCCAGCGACGGCTGCACGATCTCCACGTCGGCGACGCCGGGCGACAGCGCGCCGGCCAGCGCCAGCAGCTCGCCGATCGGCGCGCCATCGACGGGGCAAACGACCGTCTGCCCGGTGGCGTCCAGCGCGGCGCCGCGCCGGCGCAGCGCCTCGGGCAGCGCGGCGTCGCCGCCGCGAAACGGCGCCGAGAGCTTGAACCGCACCTGGCGCCGTCCCAGTTGCCGGATCAGGCCGGCCGGCGTGTCGAGCCCGACCAGCGTCCCCTTGTCGATGACCGCCACGCGATCCGCCAGCGCTTCGGCCTCTTCCAGATAGTGCGTCGTCAGCACGATCGTCGTCCCCGCGGCGCGCAACGTGCGGACGTACGACCACAGGTCGTGGCGCAGTGCCACGTCGACGCCGGCCGTCGGCTCGTCCAGGAACGCGACGCGCGGCCGCGGGACGAGCGCCTTGGCGATCAGCAGCCGCCGCTTCATGCCGCCGGACAGCGCGCGCGTGTTGGTGTCGGCCTTCGCCCACAGATCCAGCGCGCGCAGCACTTCTTCGATGCGCGCGTCGTCGGGCGTCACACCGTAGTAGCCCATCTGGAAGCGCAGCACTTCGCGCGGCGTGAAGAACGGATCGAAGTTCACCTCTTGCGGCACCAGGCCCACCTGCCGACGCGCGCGCAGCGAATCGCGCACGACGTCGTGTCCCAGGATCAGCGCCTGCCCGGCGGTCGGGCGCACCAGCCCGCACACGATCGAGATCCAGGTCGTCTTGCCGGCCCCGTTCGGTCCGAGCAGCGCGAAGATTTCGCCGGCCTCGATCCGCAGCGACAGACCCCGCAGCGCCTCGACGTTCGGGTACGACTTGCGGAGGTCGACGGTTTCGACGGCGGCGGTCGACATGCGCGCGCGAAGGATACGTTCCTTCCTCGACGACGCAAGCCGGGTGCTAGAAGGAGGGATGTTGAAGTTGCTGGTGGTCGTCACGAGCACGCGCGAAGCCCGGGTCGGTCATCTGATCGCCGATTGGGCGATGGAGCAGGTGCGGGCGCACGGCAAGTTCGAATCCGAGCTGTCGGACCTGAAGACGGTCGGCCTCCCCTTGCTGGACGAACCCAACCACCCGCGGCTCGGCCAGTACAAGCACGCCCACACCAAGGCCTGGAGTGCCACGGTGTCCGCTGCGGACGCCTTCCTGTTCGTCACGCCCGAGTACAACTACTCGATGCCGCCCGCGCTGCTGAACGCGCTGGACTACCTGGTTCGCGAGTGGGCGTACAAACCGGCGGCCTTCGTCAGCTACGGCGGCCAGTCGGGCGGCATGCGGTCGGTGCAGAGCGCCAAGACGGTGCTGACTTCGCTGAAGATCATGCCGCTGCCGGAGGCGGTCGCCATCCCCTTCATGTCCAAGTTCATCAAGGATGGCCGTTTCGAGGGGGATGAAAGTCAGGCAAAGGCGGCGGTTGCCATGCTCGACGAGCTGCACAAGTGGGCCGGCGCGCTGGCCACGCTGCGCGCCCCCGCGCCGTGATCGCCGGATCCCCCGGCGGCTTTGCTTGTTATAGTTCCCCGGCGATGAGCGACATGAGCCTGGCCACCGTCTCGCCCGCCGTCCTGGCCGCGCCGGCGCCGCGCGCCGCGGAACGCCCGTGGATGATTGCGCCGGGCGTGGACCTGGTTCTGTTCCTGGGCGTCACGCTGTTGACGATCATCCCGTGGGTGGTCGCCGACGTTCTGCACTATCCCGGCTGGTACGTGATCCTGGGCGTCGGGGTCGCGAACGGCCCGCACCTCATCTCCACCTGGACGCGCGTCTACCTGCTACCGGGCGAGCGATTCAAGCACCCGGTGCGTTACTGGGTGATTCCCGGCCTCGCGCTGGCGTTCGCCATCACCGCCGACGCGGAGGGCGGCATGTGGCTGCGGCTGATTCGATCGACGATCTTCTACTGGGCGACCTGGCACTTCGTGGCCCAGAGCTGGGGCGTCCTGCGCATCTACCAGCGCAAGCACGCCGCCGCCGAGCGCACCGAGGCGCGGCTCGAAAAGGCGCTGATCTTCCTGCCGGCGTTCTTCTGCGCGCTGCACCGCCTCTACACGGGGCCGTGGACGCTGTTCGGGATCGAGGTCATTCACGTCCGCCCGCCCGCGTTGCTGGTCAACGGACTGGGCGCGCTGATCCTGGCGATTGCGGCCGTTTACCTGTTTGTCTGGTTTCAAGGAAGCCGGGGTCGCGCGACGTACGAATGGCTTCGTCCCGCGTACCTTCTGCTCAACTTCGTCGGATTCGCGATGCCGTTCATGGTCATCCGCGACGGCGACGCGGCGTTCGCGGCCGCCGCGCTGTGGCACGCCGTCCAGTACATCGCGATCGTCTGGCTGTTCAACGGGCGGCGCTACGCGGGCGGCGTCGACCCGGCCGCTCGGCTGGTTTCCTGGGTTTCGCAGCGCGGGCGGGCGCTGGCGTACATGGGGCTCATCGCCGCGTGCGCGGCGGTCGTGTACATGACGGCGTTTGGCGTCTCATTCTTCGTGCACCGCCCCTTCGAGGACATCGCCCTCACCTTCTGGACCGGATTCACGCTCGGCCACTACTATCTGGATGGCACGATCTGGAAATCCCGGAAATACGATTTGCGCACGCTGACAACGAACGCGCCTGCGCCGACCGCGGCCTGATCGTCGTTTTCGGGCGGATCGTTTCCCGGCGTTGCGGTCGTTCCGGGTCTTTGCCAAACTGCGGCCCTTACCATGACTATCGCTTCGAGTTTTTTCAGGATTTCGGTTTTCACCGTGGCCGCCTGCGGGCTGGTAGCGGTGTCGTGCGGCCACCCGAGCACGGGGACGGGCGGCAGCGGCGGAGGAAGCGGCGGCGCATCGAACTGCACGCCGGGCGAGGAGCTGTGCTCGTGCATGGCCGGCAATGCCTGCAACCCGGGTCTGGCCTGCGCCGACGACATCAACAAATGCGTCGTCGTCGGCTCGACGACCGGCTCGGGCGGCACAACGGCGTCGGGTGGTTCTACCGGCGCGGGCGGGACGACCGCCAGCGGGGGCTCGACCGGCTCGGGCGGCGTCACCAGCACCGGCGGCACGACGGGCAATGGTGGCAGCACGGGCGCCGGTGGCACGCCCGCGACGGGCGGCACGACAGGCACCGGCGGCGGTTCCTCGGGAACGAACCTGGTGACGAACGGCGATCTCTCGATGGGCGACAGCGGCTGGAACATCGGCCAGGGCAGCCCCTCCAACTCGGGCGTCACAAACGGCCAGTATTGCGCGACGATCGGCGGCGGCACCGTCCTCATCGGCTGGGGCAACGCTTCGATGGCCGCCCACCTCATGTCGGGCGCCAGCTACAAGGTGTCGTACCAGGCCTCGTCGTCCAACGGCAGCGGCACCAGCCTCGAAATTCACATCGGGCAGGCGGTCTCCCCCTACAACTCGGACATCTCGAACCCGATCACGGGCGATTCCCTGCAGTCGAGCCCGATGACGTTCTCGCATACGTTCATGTCGACCGCGACGGACAGCACGGCCGGGATCGCTTTCCTGTTCACGGCGAACGGCGGCAACACGACTGTCTGCGTGGACAACCTGACGGTGACCGCGAACTGAGTCGCGACCGGCGTCGAGTCGACGCTGCTGATTTCTGGCCGGTCTCGCGTTAGAAAGTCCCGTGTTCCGCAAGCAGGACGTCGCCATTCACTTCGTGGGGATTGGCGGGATCGGCATGTCGGGAATCGCCGAGGTGCTCCTGAACCTGGGCTACCGGGTGTCGGGCTCGGACCTGCGCGCCGGCGACGTGACCCGGCGTCTGGGCGGGCTGGGGGCGGCCGTAACAGTTGGACACCGCGCCGAGAACGTCGCCAGCGCGGACGTGGTCGTCGTCTCCAGCGCGGTCCGTCCAGACAACCCGGAGGTCGCGGCGGCCCGGGCCCGCGGCATCCCCGTGATCCCGCGGGCCGAGATGCTGGGCGAGCTCATGCGCGTCAAGGACGGCGTGGCGGTGGCCGGCAGCCACGGCAAGACCACGACCACCACCATGATCGCGACGGTGCTGGCGGACGCCGGCCTGGACCCGACGGCGATCATCGGCGGCAAGGCGCGGGCCTTCGGGTCGAACGCCCGCCTCGGGCAGGGCGAGGTGCTGGTGGCCGAGGCCGACGAGTCCGACGGCTCCTTCCGCCACCTTTTCCCCATCGTCGCCGTCATCACGAACATCGATCGCGAACACCTGGACCATTTCGGGTCGATGGAAGCGCTGGAGAGTGCGTTTTTAGACTTTGCCGAGAAGGTGCCCTTTTATGGACTGGTGGTGATCGGGGCGGATAACCCGACGGCGGCTCGCCTGCCGCCGCGTCTGACCAAGCGGCACGTCACGTACGGTCTGACGGCCGGCGAGTGGCGGGGCGAGATCCTGGAAGCCGGCGCGACCGGCACGCGGTTTCGCGTCCGCGTGGGCGACAAGCTGCACGGCGAGGCCCACATCCGCATGCCGGGCGTCCACTACGCAGCCAACGCGCTGGCGGCCCTGTGCGTGGCGGACTTCCTGGGCGTCCCCTTCGCGCGCGCGGGTGCGACCCTGGCCGCCTTCGAGGGGGTCGATCGCCGGTTCTCGCTGCGCGGCGAGGCGGGCGGCGTCCTGGTGGTCGACGACTACGGCCACCACCCGACCGAGCTGGCCGCCACGATCGCGGCGGCCCGCCTGCACGGGCGGCGGCTGGTCGTCGCGTTCCAGCCACACCGCTACACGCGCACGCGCGATCTGCTGCCGGACTTCGCGCCCGCGCTGGCCGGGGCGGACCTGCTGTTCCTGACGGACATCTACGCCGCCGGCGAGGCGCCCATCGCCGGGACGGACACCGCGTCGCTGATCAAGACGTTCCCGCGCGGCGCGCGCGTGCAACACGTCGCGCGCCCGAAGCTGGCCGCCGAGCTGGCCCGGGCGGCGCAGCCGGGCGACCTGGTGCTGTGCCTGGGGGCGGGTGACATCACCGCCGTCCCGGGCGAGCTGCTGGCGATGCTGGCGCCGCACGGAGGCGCCGCATGAGCGCCACCGCCGTCCCACCGACCGAGGGCATCACCGTCGAGCGTCCACCACCGCGGCGCCGGTTCTTCCGCCGTCGCAGCAACCGGCGCATCACCGTCGAGCAAACGTCGGTGGCGACGCTGGTCAGTGGGCCACTGCGCGCGTTCGGGCGGCGGCTGAAGATCCTGGGAAAGGGGCTGGCCGTCGTCGCGTTCGTGGCCGCCACCGCGTACGGGGGACGGCTGGCGGTCCAGCACGTCATCGCCTCGCCGCGGTTCGCGGTGCGCGAGTTCGCCATCGGTCCCAGCGCGCACGTCTCGGACGAGGAGATCACGACGCTGGCCGGCGTGCGGCTGGGCGATCGGCTGCTGGCCGTCGACCCTGACGCGGTCGCCGCGCGCCTGACGACGCACCCCTGGATCCTGACCGCCCGCGTGCGGCGCGAGCTGCCGTCGACGCTGTCCATCGAGGTGACCGAGCGCCGGGCCGTCGCGACGGCGCTGCTGGGTGCGCTGTACCTGCTGGACGAGGCGGGCCGGCCGTTCAAGCGGGCCACTTTCGCCGAGGCCGACGGGTTGCCGGTCATCACCGGCGTCAACCGCGATCAGTACGCCGCGGTGCGGATGACCAGCGAGGCAGTGTTCCGGCAGGCGCTGGGCCTGTTCTCGACGTACGCCGAAGGGCACCCGGAGCGTCCCAAGCTGTCGGAGATCCACGTCGACCCGCGGGCCGGGTTCTCGCTGGTGCTGTTCGAGGGCAGCGGCGAGGTTCGGCTGGGGCGGGGTGACTTCGACGGCAAGCTGGCGCGCCTGGACCGCATCTTCGCGGCGCTGGGACCGCGCGGGCCCGGGGCGCTGTCCGTCGTGTACCTGGACGGCCCGCTTTCGGATCGGGTCGCGCTGCGCATGACGGCCCGGCACACCGCCGAGGACTGAGGTGGCCGGCTACTCCGGCACGCCGCTGCCGAAGAAGCTGGGCATCAAGCCGGCCGCCCGCGTCGCCCTGGTGAACGCGCCCGCGGACTTCGCCGACACTCTCGGCGAGCTGCCGCCCGGCGTGACCCCCGCGCCGCTGAAGCGCGGCCCCTACGATGTGATCGTGCTGTTCGCGCTGAACGAAAAAGCCCTGGCACGCGGGCTGGCCGCCGCGCGCGACCGCCTGGATCCGGCCGGCGGCCTGTGGGTCGCCTGGCCGAAGAAGGCATCCGGGATCCCGACCGACGTGACCGAGCAGGAGGTCCGGCGGCGCGGGCTGGCGACCGGGCTCGTCGACAACAAGGTGTGCGCGATCGACGACACCTGGTCCGGCCTGCGCTTCGTCGTTCGGCTGGCGGAGCGTCCCAAAAACGGCGCGTCGCGCGCCAAAAGGTAAAAAATTTCGACGTCCAGGCAAACGCAGTCAAGATGGCTGCTGCGCATGCCCAGGAGATCGTCGGACATCATCGTCGGCCTCGATATCGGGACCACCAAAATCGCCGCCGTCGTTGGCGAGGTGGGGGCGGACGGCCTCGACATCATCGGCGTCGGCACGCACCCCTCACGCGGCCTGAAAAAAGGCGTCATCGTCAACATCGACTCGACCGTCGCCTCGATCAAGCAGGCGATCCTCGAGGCCGAGAGCATGTCGGGCTGCGAGATCTCGCAGGTCTACGTCGGCATCGCGGGCGGTCACATCAAGGGCGTCAACTCGACGGGAACGGTCGCGATCAAGGACAAAGAGGTCCGCCCGACCGACGTGGGCAAGGTGCTGGAGCTGGCGCGCGCCATCGCGCTGCCGGTCGACCGCCACATCGTCCACGTGCTGCCCCAGGAGTACAAGATCGACGGGCAGGACGGCGTGCGCGAGCCGCTGGGCATGTGCGGCGTGCGCCTGGAGGCGCGCGTGCACATCGTGACCGCCGCGGCGGCCGCCGCCCAGAACATCATCAAGTGCTGCACGCGCTGCGACCTGGAGGTGCTGGACATCGTCCTCGAGCCGCT
>JBJMQQ010000197.1:0-24170 GCA_045802645.1 Polyangia bacterium | reverse complement strand
GCACCACGTTCTCGACGTCGGCGCCGCGCGACAGTGCGTCCGCCATTCCCCCCAGCAGCGAGAGCTGGGTCGCCTGGATGGTGCAGCTCTGAGCCAGCGCCGCGCTGAGCCCCAGCTGCCGCTCCAGCTGCCGCTTCACTCGATCGTGGTGCGCGTGATCGACTTCGTCCGGCTGCATGGGCGCCGCAACCAATTGGACCTCGTCGGATAGTACCGCCAGGACGGCCTCGACGAGATCGCTTGCGTGAACGGGCCTCGTCATGAACCGCGTGGCGCCCGCCTTGGCAGCCAGCTCCACATCCGATGGCTCGAAGTATTGAAACGAGAGCAGCAGAACCGGGATGCGCGCCAACGCGGGATCCTGCCGCACCTCCAGGCAAAGCTGAAAACCGTCGAGATGCGGCATCAGGACGTCGCTGACAATCGCGTCCGGCCGATCCTGCCGCGCCAGGGTCAGCGCCTCCGCGCCGCCAGGAGCCACGGCAACGCGGAACCCCGCCGCCTCGAGCTGGCACTGGAGCAGCCGGAGTTGGACCGGATTGTCATCTGCCAGCAGAATGCGCCGCCCCTTTCCCACATCCGGCCGCCGCGGTGGGGGCACGGGGATGTGCACCTCGACGGCGGCAATGACTTCCGCGGGCTGCACCGGTCTGGTCAGCGCCGCGACGAACCCAGCGGAACCAGCACGGGCCCTGTCCGCGCCGACGGCCGTCTCCAAACCTAAGAGAGCCACCATCGGGATGGCAGCGCCGCCCTCGAAACATCGGAGCTTGCGCGCCAAGTCGAACCCGTCCATGTCTGGGAAGAACAGCGCCTGAATGATCAAGTCGGGCGTGAACCGCCCGCGCTCGGACAGGGCCGATGCGGCGCTTTGGACTGACCGCACCAAATACCCTAGGCCCTCCAACGCCGCGCACACCCGATTCCGTGCGCTGGCGTCGGGCTCGGCAAGCAAGATCGTCGGCGGGGCCATCGCTAGATCCTGTGCTCGCGTGGCAGCACCATGGTGAACGACGCTCCCCCACCTTGTCGGCCCTTGACCAGCGCGCGTCCACCGTGTGCCTGGGCCACCAGCCGCACCAGATAAAGCCCAAGCCCGACGCCCCGCCGCGATTGTCCCTGGAGAGATTCGACGGATTCGAACTTCTGGAACAGGCGATCCCGCAGGTGCTCCGGAACCCCTTGGCCACGATCCGCCACTTCGATTTCGATCTCGTCTCCGATGCCGCGTACGGAGGCCTGGACGACCTCGCCGCGCGGCGAATACTTCAGGGCATTTGCCAGCAGGTTCTCGATGGCGCGGCGAAGAAACTTGCGGTCGGCGGTGAGGTGAAGGGCCGACGCATCGACCATTTGCGAGATACCCACCTGCCGCGCGCGCGCCGCCCCCCAAATGGACGCGACGGCGTCCTTGACCAGGGTTTCAGCGTCCAATGGCTCCCAGTGCAGCTGCACCGCGTTGCTCTCCAGCATCCGCACGTGGAGAATGTCGTCCAGGATCTCCTTCAGGCGCTGGCCGGCCTCGAACGCCATCCGTGCGTCGTCGCGGAAGTCCACGTGGCCCGCGTCCGATTGAACCAGATCCAGGAAGCCAACGACGCCCGACAGCGGGTTACGGATGTCGTGGACCATGAGGGCAACGAGGTCGTCCTTGAGCGCGTCTACCAACCGCAGCTCACGGAGCTGGGTTCTGATCAGCTCGTCCTGCCTGCGCAGTCTGATCAAAGATTGCGCGCGCAGCAGCAACTCGTGGCGATCGACAGGTTTCGTGAGAAAGTCATCAGCCCCCGCTTCCAGCCCCCGGTTGCGGTCCTCTTGCGCATCAAGCGCGGTCAGCAGGACCACGGGCAAGTACGCGGCGTCCGTGGCCGCGCCCTTGACGATGCGGCAGACGTCCATTCCGTTCATGTCGGGCATCATCACGTCGAGCAGCACCAGATCGATCGGGTGTGTCTTCAGGATCTCGAGTGCGTCCGGACCGTTGTTCGCTTCTTCCACCCGGTACTGGCTGTCGAGGTACGCCCGCAGCAGCGCCAGATTGGCGGGCTCGTCGTCCACCACCAGGACGCTCGCCGGTCGATCGCTGCCCATTTCGTTCACCTCGCGCCGTCCTGAAGGAACTTCGAAACCAGCGCAGGTAGCGCGCGCGTATCGATCGGTTTGCTCACGTAGCCGTCGCACCCGGCCTCTCGGGCGCGGTCGTCGTCACCCTTCATGGCGTAGGCAGTCAACGCGACCACCACGATCGGGCGTGTGATCGGGTCGGCCTTGAGCCGCCGGGTCAGCTCCAAACCGTCCATTCCGGGCAGCTGAAGGTCCATCATGATGAGGCGGGGCGAAAAGGCGCGCAGGATCGCTAGCGCCTCCACCGCGTCGCCGGCGGTGCGCACGTCATACCCCTTCTTTGTGAGCAGGAACGAGATCAACGTGGCGTTGGCCTGGTTGTCGTCGACCACCAGGATCGGTTCGCGAGCCATGATCATCACCTCCCGCTCAACAACGGCGCCGCCGGGAGGGCGGCCCTGATCTCCTCCAGTAGCACCGACATGTTGCCGGTCACCTTACGGAGCACTGCCTTCGTGCTGTGCCGCAGGTGCTGCAGCTCTTCGGACGAAAGGTCCTTCGCCGTCCACACGATCACCGGCACCCTTCGATTCCGTGCCTCCCGGCGGAAGTGCTCCAGGAATATGAAGCCGTTCATGCTCGGCATCACCAGATCCAGGACGACCGCCAGCGGCGGAACCTCCGCCGCTGTGTCGAGAGCCGCTTGGCCACTGTCGCGGCACATCGCCCGGTATCCCAACTTCTCCAGCGTCCTCGCCATCAGGCGCAGACTGCTCGGATCATCGTCGACCACCAAAACAGCCCCCGGGCGATCGACGGCAAGCCCAGCGCGCTCGAGTGATGACAGCAGCGTAGCGGGGTCAACGGGTTTCGAGATCACGTCGTGCACCGGGAATCCGGCGATCACGTCCCTGTCCGAGACGACGGTAACCACCACAACCGGGATGAGCGGCGTCTTGTCGCCGCGGCGGATCTGGTCCAGCACCTTGAATCCACTCATGTCGGGCAGCACGACGTCCAGAGTGATGGCGACAAAGTGGTACGCAGCGAAAGCGGCAAGCCCCTCCGCGCCCGTCCTCGCCGACACGACGGTGTACCCCGCGTCCCTGAGCGTGCGCGCCAGGAAAGCCTGGTCATTCTCGTCGTCCTCGATCACCAAGATGGCTGGCTTACCCGGGTCTCCCGCAGTCGACTCGAAGGACGGAGCGGGCAACAGCCGCCGGATCTGATCGGGCAGGATCGCGTGGAAGATGCTGCCGTGGCCGAACAGGCTTCGCACGCCGACCGCTCCCCCTTGCGCCTCCACGATCCGCTTCGTCAGCGCCAGCCCGAGTCCTGTCCCGGAGTGCTTCTTGGTCAGCGCCGCATCGAGCTGCTGGAACTCGATGAACAGCCGCCCCAGATCCTCCGGTCTAATCCCAGGCCCTGTGTCCTCCACTTCCAGCCGGAACCGGTCTGGCGCCTCGGGATTCACCCGGACGACCACCCGCCCCCCGTCGGGCGTGAACTTCAAGGCGTTCGAGAGGTAGTTGTACAACACCTGCTTGAACCGCGCCGGATCCAGTGCCGCCTTGTTGAACCCGGGAGCGACTCTGGTTTCCACGGCGATGCTCTTGACCGAGGCGGCGGTGCGCAACATGCCCACCACCTCGTTCACGACCTTGCTCACGTCGACCGTTTCGGGACGGAACTCCATCTTCCCCGCTTCGATCTTCGAAAGGTCGAGGATGTCGTTGACCAACTGCAGCAGGTGGCGCCCGCTCGAAAGGATGTGCCCCAGAAACTCCCGGTGCTGCGGAGAGCCCGTGTCGACCTCTCCGTCATGCATCAATTCCGTGAAGCCGATGATCGCATTCAGCGGGGTGCGCAGCTCGTGCGACATGTTGGCCAGGAACTCGCTCTTGAGGCGATTGGCTTGTTGCATTTTCTCTTCCATCACCTTTCGCTCGGTGATGTCGCGAATGGCAGCCGTCACGAGCGTCCCTTCCGGCGTCTCGATTGGGCTGAGGCTGATCTCGGCTGCGAACTCGCTGGCATCGCGGCGAAGCCCGAACAGGTCGACGCCGCCGCCCATCGGGCGCGCCCGCGGAGCCCCGAAGTAGCCGCCGCGGTGACCGGGGTGACCGTGACGGAACCGCTCCGGAATCAGCACCTCGACCGAGCGTCCGAGCAGCTCGTCCCGGCGGTAGCCGAACAGTCGTTCGGTCTGGGCGTTCACCAGCACGATACGCCCGCTGCGGTCCACGATTACCATCGCGTCCGGAGCCGACTCCATCAACCCACGGAACTTGTCCTCTGCCCGCTTGCGATCGGTGATGTCCCGGATCGCGCTCGAAACGAGCAGGCCGTCTTCGGTCTGCAGCGGGCTGAGGCTGATCTCGATCGGAAACTCGGTGCCGTCCTTGCGCATCCCGTGCAACTCCAGCCCAGAGCCCATCGAGCGCACCCGCGGGTCGGCGAAGTAGCCACGACGGTGACCGGGATGCTTGTTCCGGAACCGCTCCGGAATCAGCAGCTCGACCCACTGGCCAAGCAGCTCTTCCCGGGTGTAGCCGAACAAGCGCTCGGTCTGCGCGTTCACCAGCAGGATACGCCCGTCTTTGTTGACAATGACCATGGCGTCGGGGGCCGACTCCATCAAGCCCTTGAACTTCTCCTCCGCCTTTTTGCGTTCGGTGATGTCCCGGATGGCGCTCGAGACCAGCGTGCCGTCCTCTGTGTTGAGGGGACTCAGGCTGATCTCGATGGGGAACTCGGTTCCGTCCTTACGCGCGCCAAAGAGCTCGAGCCCCGAACCCATCGACCGTACCTTTGGCTCCGCGAAGAAGCCGGCGCGGTGCTTGGGGTGCTTGCTCCGGAAGCGCTCGGGGACAAGCATTTCCACGGGTTGGCCTACGAGTTCCTGGCGGGCGTACCCGAACAGCTTCTCCGTCTGGGCGTTGACGAGCACGATGCTGCCGTAGCGGTTGACGATCACGATGGCGTCGGGAGCGGCCTCCAGCAGCCCCCGGAACTTGTCTTCGGCCCGGCGGCGCTCGGTGATGTCGCGGATCGCGCTCGAAACCAACGTGCCATCCTCTGTCTCGAGCGGGCTGAGGCTGATCTCGACGGGGAACTCGGACCCGTCCTTGCGCAGGCCGTACAGCTCCAGGGTCGATCCCATCGACCGAGTCTTCGGATCAGCGAAGTAGCCCGTGCGGTGCTGCGGGTGGCGCCCCCGAAAGCGCTCCGGAACCAGCATGTCGACCGACGTTCCGATCAGCTCTGCGCGCGAATAGCCGAACAGCTTCTCGGTCTGCGAGTTCACGAGGACGATCTTGCCGTCGCGGGCCACGATCACGACGGCGTCCGGCGCCGCCTCGAGAAAGCCGCGGAATTTCGCCTCGATTTTTTTCCGATCTGAGATGTCGCGGATGGCGGCGGTGACCAGGCGCCCTTCTTCCGTCTCCATGGGCGACAGGCTGATCTCCGCGGGGAACTCGGAGCCGTCCTTGCGCCGGCCGAACAGGTCGATGCCGGCGCCCATCGGTCGAGTGCGCGGGTCCCCGAAGTAGCTCCCACGCCGACCCGGGTGCCCGCTGCGGAACCGATCGGGGACCAGGATTTCGACCGGCTGACCGAGCAACTCGTCGCGTTTGTAGCCGAACACCTTCTCGGTCTGCGAGTTGACCAGCGTGATGCGGCCGTCGCGGCCCACGATGACCATGGCGTCCGGCGCGGCCTCCAGGAGACCGCGGAACTTGGCCTCGACCGCCCGCTCCTCACGGAGGCCCTTGACCTGCGTGACATCCTTTTTCGTCGCCGCAACGAACAGCAGCCGGCCCTGCGCATCGCGGACCGCGCGCATCGTCACGTCGACGTCGACGCTCGATCCGTCTTTACGTTGCCGCACCGTCTCGAACAGCGCGACGCCTGTCGAAACGGCGGACTCCATCGCGTGCTGCGCCTCGGCGCGCCGGTCTTGGGGGATTACGGAATCATAGAGCGTGCGGCCGAGGACATCGCCACGTCCGTAGCCGAACAAGGTCTCCGCGCCCTTGTTCCAGAACAGGACCTTGCCTTCGGCGGAGAGCGCGATCAGCGCATCCGGTGATTCCTCGACCAGCACTTTTTCGAAGGGCTCATCCCGACCACGTTCACGTTCCTCGGCCACATCTGCCTTTCACCCCCCAAAACCATGCCGTTCGAGTTTCCTCGATCGCTGGTGCCCTCGGCGCGACCGCCGCGAGCGTGTGCTCACGCGGAGCACCGGCACATTGGAAGCGCTTCATCTCCGTTTGTCCAGGGAATACGGAGAATCCTGAGCCCGTCGGCGGGGCCTGGTACCAGGCGCGCCAGCCATTGGCTCGGCTCCTCGTCGGTCTCGGAACTGGCCAAGGATGAAACGCACCAGCGCCTGATGACTGTCCCGGGCGTCCGTCCCGTGACCGCGGTGGCATTCATCGCGACGCTGGGCAATCCGAAGCGTTTTCACGGACCGAAACAGGTCCGTGCCTACCTCGGACTCGTCCCGCGGGAGCACAGCTCTGGAGAGAAGGCACTGCGCGGCCGCATCGCAAAACAAGGCAGTGGTCGCATGCGTCGCCTGCTCGTCCAAGCTGCTTGCACTGTCCTGCGCTCGAAACCGACGCCGGAAGCTGAAATTCTCAAGCGCTGGACCACGAACGTGGCGTGACGGCAGTTCCTACAGAGTGCCCGGTCCTCTGGGCGGTATGGAGGTGACGACCTAGACTTTTCGGAGCTGCTTCCCGACTGCTCCCGGCGTCGTCGCCGGAGCATGGGCGAGCAGTAGCCGACGCCGGCGCACGACGGTGCAAGGTTTGGTAGGCGAGCACGATAACTTGCGTGGCGCAGTCCCGAGGCCGCGGATACTGATGGTGCCGCCCACCAAAGTCGGATCCTATCCTGCGCGAGGTACCCACGTGCCTCACTCGTAGCGCGAAACAATGGGTGACCTGTTTCTTCGCACGCTGGTGTCTCAGCTGCTTCTCTGCTGCCTCCAGACGATCCCTCGAGCGCTCGCGGACTGCTTCCGACGCGCCACCGTTTTGCGTCCCAGAAGGCAGTTTCGGTTTGACAAACAGGGCCGCTACAACAATGCAAGATAAAGGGTCGGAGTTCACGGTGCCCTAAGCGGGCGCGTTCACTCGGAAAAGTGTAGCGGCAGCCATTTCGAGCTGGCGCTCATGTGCGCGCAGGCCGCGTCCTCGTTGGGAATCTCCGAGAGGCACCCACGAATACAGCGGTTGTGCGTCACCACGATGGAACCGTCTAACCGCGCGTAGCAGCAACGATGGGCCGTGTTGCCCGAGACCCGTAGCGGTGCCACCAACGGTCCTCCCGGCGGGAGGACGCACAAGGGGCGCGTCTGCCGTCCCCGCCGGGCCCGCGGTCGAATTCGAAGAAAGTAGGTCTCTCTTTTGCGCCTCGTCTCGACAACTCCGGCGGGGACCTGGCGACCGTGGGTACTACATCCCCACTTCGATCAGAGGCGGCAGAGCCGCTGCGGGCGGGCGATACGATACGGGTCGGGTTCAAGACTGAAAGGTGGCTGAAACCGGCAGACGAATTTTATCGCCCGAGCCGCGCGAGAAAAGGGCGGCTTTTACGATCCGCGGCAACATCAGCGGGAGCTCGAAACTCGCCTCGCGAGAGCAATCGAGCCGGGCGCTAAGTCGCCAGCGGACCTCGTCACGGGGAATGTTCGCCGGCTCGAGCGGCTCGCGGCCTACGGGCTGGCCAGCCCGTTGCCGAACGGCCGATGGCGTGTCCAGTCCGATCTAGTCCCCCAATTGGAAACGAGGGAACAGACCCATCCTCGGTCGCTCCTTCAGATCGAAAGGACTTCGCCTCCTCAAAAGGAGCCCGACGCGCGGCCACTCAATGACTTGGAGAAGGAGAGGCTCGCGCTCGGCCGGGCGGCCGCCCAACAGCTCGGGCTTGTCTTCGTGCCCAATCCGTCACGATTCAGCGGACGGCTGATTCCGGCGCCGTCCGGAGCGTCCGGAACCGAATACGTCCAGGTCGTCGACTATCGGCACCGCCAGCTCGTGCTCGTTCCCAAGCCCAAGGACGCCGAGTGGCTGCACGGAAAGGGCGTGACGATCTCGCGTGATCCCGCGGGTCGTCTGTCGATTCGAAGAAGTCCGGAGATATCCCGCTGAACAACAGAAAGGAACATTCATGGACACGAACAAGCGAAGAGTCGGACGCCCGAAGAGCTCGCCCCAGGCGGGCCCATTGGTTCTGAGCGAGCGGGGCAGCCGGACGAAGGTCGAAATCGAGATCGGCACCGACGCGGCGGAGGAGCTCGCCGAATACGTGCGCTGGATCGAGCTTTCGGAGGGGATGCCGACGGCCGAAGCTCGAACCGCCACGCTCGAATTCGCGCTGCGAAGAGTCTTCAAGGCGGACCGGCTCTGGCAGGAGCACCGAACGCGAGCACCGAGGCACGACCACGTGGTCGCCGGAGCCGGCCCGGAATCGGCTCCCCCTCCCCTACCGCCTCTCCGACCTGCGCCGGGCCTGCCTTCGCCGGTCAGCGGGAAGTGATGCAGCCCCCACGCGTGTGAAGTCTGGAGGTTCCGAAGTTGAGCACTGACGGGTCGCAGTCGGCGAACATCCCGCCGTCTCCGTATCTCAGCACGGCGCAGGCGCAGCGACTGCTCGGCTATCACACGCCGGGTGGGATCCGGATGGCCGTCTACCGCGGCTGGCTCCAGCCCGCCGGACGAGGCCCTCGCCGCACTTGGCTCTTCACCGTCGACGCGATCCACGCGTTCGTGGCCCTGCGCGCGCGTGCTACCGTTCCGGACGGGTGTCGTCTGGTGCGCGACCAAAGGGAGGTTCGAAATGAAGCGCACCACGACGAAGAAGGACCTGCACGGGATATCGGAGCTCGAGCAGGGATTGTTTCGGATCCGAGTACAGGAGGTCCATCCGCGGACAGGACGAATGATCGACGTGCGGAGACGGGTTCGCTGCGAGAGTCTAGAGGAAGCCGCGACGGCGCAGGTGAAGCTCCGGGCCGAGTGCCTCGGCGACGGAGACCGCACCACGCGAAGCGCGTTCGCCTTGGGGACTACGCCAAATCGTGGCTGAGTGGACGGCTGCCAACGCTGAAGCCGTCTACCGCGGCAAGGTACGCTGACACGCTCGACCGGGTGATCTTGCCGGTCGTGGGTGACTTCTACCTGGACGCGCTCGCGCCCGAGGACGCCCTGCAGTGGTTTCACGGGGCGGCAGCGGGCAAAGCGGCTTCGACAGCGAACGGGTACCTGAGGGTCTTCAAGGTGCTGATGGCGGACGCGGTGGCGGAGTATCGGCTACCCGCGAATCCGGCAGCGCGGCTGCGGGCCGTTCCCGAACGCGGCGAGGAGGAGCTGGACAGCGATGATCCGGTCAACCTGCTCACCGCCGACGAGATGGCCCGGTTCATGGCGGCGCTGAAGGAGATGTTTCCGCAGTGGTATGCGCTGGCTTTCACGCAGTTCGCGACGGCCAGCCGCTTCAGCGAGGTGAGCGCGCTCAGGTGGGAGGACATCGACGAGGGCCGCGGGATCATCCGCATCCGCCGGGGCAACTGGCGGACGCTGGTGTCCACGGCGAAGATCGATCGGCGACGCCGCAACCCGGCGCTGACGGACGAGCTTCGCCGGGTACTGAGCGAGTGGCGGGAGCTGCTCTCGCGCTCGCATCGCCACGCGGACAGCGGGTGGGTGTTTCCGTCGAAAGCAGGCAAGCCGCACCACAATGCCTCGGGGATGGGGAAGGCATTCGAGGCGTGCCTCAAGGAGATCGGTGTCGATCGGCGGTTCTCGTCTCACGGCCTGCGCCGGACGGCGAACGATCTCATCAGACGGGTGGCAAGCGGAGAGGTGGCGCGGGCCATCACAGGCCACGTCACCGAGCGCATGACCGAGCACTACTCACACGTCGACGTCGGGGAGAAGAAGGCCGCGGTGGAAGGCATGCTGCGGCTGGTAAAGGGCGGGGCAGCGGAAGCGACCAGCGACCGCGCGGGTCAGGTCCAGAGCGGAAGGAAACACGCACTCAACTAGGCACTTGTTTAGGCACATGGCTCCCAAACAGGCACATTTGAGCTCAGGCCAAGAAAAAAGCCGGTCGGAATCTCTTTGATTCCGCCGGCTTTCGGGTGGGCGTTGAAGGGATTGAACCTTCGACTTCCACCGTGTGAAGGTGGCACTCTTCCGCTGAGTTAAACGCCCGGGTGAGGATCTTTGGTAGCGCGCGGGGCGCGGTCTGTCAACCGGGGGCGCTGCTAGCGGTGGTGGGAGCCGCCGCCGCCGAAGTGAGCGCCGCCGCCGCCGGCCTGGGGCTGGAAACCGCCGCCACCCTGCGGGTGGAAACCGCCGCCGGCCGGGGCGTGGAAGCCGCCGCCTCCCGCCTGGGGCTGGAAGCCGCCACCCGCCTGCGGGTGGAAACCGCCGCCAGCGCCGGCCTGGGGGTGGAAGCCGCCACCACCCTGCGGCTGGAACCCGCCGCCCGCCGGCGGATGGAAGCCGCCACCCGCGGGAGCGCCGCCACCGTACGATCGAAAGCTGCTGCCGCCGCCGGACGACGCGCCACCGTTGTATCCGTGGAAGCCGCCGTTGCTGGGCGGCGGCGTGAACGCGTGGGGCGCCGGGGAGAAGGCGCGCATCGACTGCGGCTGGTACGCCGGGCGCGCGGGCTGCGTGAACGCGCGCGCCGCGGGCGGCTGGTAGCCCGGGTGCGGCGCGAACGACAAGCCGCCGCCAGCCGACGGATGGCCCGCGAAGTTGGGCGACGGGCGGCCGTAGACGGGCGCGCCGTACGACGGCGCCGGGCGGCTGCCTCCGAACGTCGCCGTCGGCGCGTTCACGGGACGCGCGAACGACTGCCCGGACGACATCGGGCGACCACCATACGGCGCGGCCTGGCCGAAGCTTCCCCGCGACGACGAAACGGGCGTCCCTGCACGCCAGCCGTGCGTCAACGGATCGTGCTGCGCCTCGGGACCGCGCACCCACGGACGCGAATAGACGGGCACGCCTGCGTGCGGATAGACGGTCCTCCGCGGCAGCGCACTCGGCGCGACTCGCGCCAGCGGCATCTCGGGCGCGTACGCCGCGCGAACGGGGCCGGCGTTGATGTGCACGCGGTAACCGCCGTGGGTCAGCAGCCGGTCACTCGAAACGACCGAGGTATGGGCGAACATCCGCGGCAGGTAGTGCGGCGCGACGAACTGCAGCCGCGACGAACCCAGGCGCGACGCCGGCGTGAAGCACCAGGGCGACCCGGCGCGGGTCCACGAAGCCAGCCGCACGCCCCGGGGCGGCAGCGGCGCCCAACCGACGTACCCGCTGCCCGTCCGCCAGGCCACCCACGACGGTCCCCACATGGTGCCGGGCACCCAGGACCAACGCCCGGCGCGCATCGCCCACCGGCCGTAGTGAAACGGCGCCCAGCCCCAGTTCCAATCCGACGCCCAGGTCCAGCCGTACTCGGACCGAACCCAGTGCCCGCCGGTCCCGTACGGAACGAAGTTGGCGCCGACGACGCCCGCGGCGGGGGTCCACACCTCGCCATATGAGTCGTCGTTCTCCCACGTCCCGTAGGGCGCCAGAGCGTCCTGGAACTGGGTGTAAGCCTGCGGGTCGTAGCCGTCGTCGTAGCTCTGCGCGATCTCGTCGTCCGGACCCAGGTCGGGCGGCACGTCGGCCTCCGGATCGGGCTCCGCCAGGCGCGGGTCGTTGGGGTCGACCATTTGCGGGTCGACCATCTCCGGGTCGACCATGTTCGGGTTGTACGCGGGGTTCACCTGACCGGGCGGCATCATCTGCGCGCCGGCGGGTGCCGCCAGAAGTCCGGCCAGGCTGACAACCGAGGCGAGCATTCCGCGCTTCATGGTCTTCACGCTCCTGCTGCCATGATGTGCATGTTCCGGGCCGTTGCCGCATGACGCACGCGCGCCCGGATTCCGCGGCCTTGCGGAATCGTGCGCCGACGCAGCGCCTCTGCCGTGTAGGAAAAATGTCCGTCCCGCTGTGCGGGCGAGCTTTCCCGCCACGCTGCCGCGGGTCAGCGCCGCCGCGCGATGGCGACCAGCTCTTCGACGACCGCGTCGGTCGCCCCCGGCCGCGCCAGCTGGCCCATGGCCTGGGCCATCCCCTGCTGCCGGTCGGGCGTCCGCAAGATGTCGTCGACCAGGTCGCCCAGCCGGGTGGCTGACGCGTCCGGCTGCGGCAACACGACGGCCGCACCCGCCCGCGCGAACTCCATCGCGTTCACCGCCTGGTGATTGTCGGCCGCCGTCGGAAGCGGAATCAGGATGGCCGGACGCCGCATGATGGCCAGCTCGGCCAGCGTCAGCGCACCGGCGCGCGCGACGACCAGGGACGCCTCGGCCAGCGCCGCGGGCATGTCCTCGATGAAATCGCGCACCTGCACCCGGCTTTCGTAGCCGAACGCCGCGTAGTGGACCAGCATCCGCTCGTGCTCGTCCGCCCCCGTCTGGTGCACGATCGGCGGCAACCGCCCGCGCGCATCCAGCACGCGCACCATGCCCGAGGCCAGCTCGTTGACGGCGTGCGAACCCTGACTGCCACCCAGGATCAGGATCGAGCCGCCGCCCGGCCGGTGCGCCAGCGCGGCCGCGCGCTCGATCAAGCTGCGCCGGACGGGGTTGCCGGTGAAGCGCACCTTGCGGCGGGCAAACGCGCGCGCCGCCTCGTCGAACGCGACGAAAACGCGGCGCACGAATCGCCCCAGCACGCGGTTGGTGAATCCGGGGACGCTGTTCTGTTCCTGAACAGCTGTTGGGTATCCGGACACCGCCGCCGCGAACACCAGCGGGCCCGACGCGTAACCGCCCACCCCCAGCACGACGTCCGGGCGGTACTTCTTCAGAATGCGGCGCGACGACAAGAAAGCCCCGGGCAGCCGGCCGACACCACGCACCAGGCCGCTCAGCCCCATCCGCTTGAGGCCGCTCACCCGCACCAACTCCAGCGCGTAGCCCGCGCGTGGCACGAGCCGCGTCTCCAGCCCGCGCTCGGTGCCGACGAACACGACCTCGCCGCCGGCGGCCTTGATGGCGTCGGCGACGGCGATGCCCGGATAGAGATGTCCGCCGGTCCCGCCACCCGCGATCAGCACCCGCAACCCCGCGGCGTCACTCATGAAGGCGGTGGCGCCTCCGGCGGGTTCGCGGGCCGCGGCTTGGGGCCGACCTCGACCACCAGCCGCGGGGCGTTGTCGAGGCGGCGATTGGCCCCCTTGCCCGCCAGCCGACCACGCGCCAGCCACTCGCGCGGCTCCGGGTTGCGCGCCGAGATGTTCGCCAGGATACCGGCCATGAACAGGCTCATCACCAGCGAGGTGCCGCCGTAGCTGATGAACGGCAGCGGCAGCCCCTTCGTCGGCAGCGATCCCAGCACGACGCCGATGTTCACCAGCGCCTGCAGCCCGAACATCGTGCTGATCCCGAACGCCAGGTAAGCGCCGAACACGTCGCGCGCCCGCATGGCCGCGCGCAGCCCGCGCCACACCAGCACGACGAACAGCGCGATGACGAAGACGACGCCCAGCAGGCCCAGCTCTTCGCCCACGATCGACAGGATGAAGTCGGTGTGCGCCTCCGGCAGGAAGAACAGCTTTTGCCGCCCGTCGCCGAGGCCCAGCCCGGTCACGCCGCCTGACCCGACGCTGATCAGCGACTCGGTGATCTGGTAGCCGACGTCGCGGCGGAAAGCCCACGGGTCCAGGAACGCCAGCATCCGCCGCATCCGGAACGGCGTGGACACGATGAACTTCCACCCCGCGGGCGCGGCGACCAGCACGGCCAAAATCAGATAGCTGGTGCGCGTCCCCGCGATGAACAGCAGCCCCAGCGCGACGGCGCCGAAGATGGCCGCCGTCCCGAGATCGGGCTGCTTCAGCAGCAGGCCCATCATGAGGCCGGTCACCAGCAGCGGCGGCAGGAAGCCGACCGAGAAGACGCGCACCTTCTCGGCCTTGCGCGCCAGCAGCGACGCCAGGTACACGCACAGCGCCAGCTTGCCGAGCTCGCTGGGCTGGAACGACAGCGGCCCCAGGCGGAACCAGCGGATGGCGCCGCCCGCGCGCGAGCCGATTTTCAAGACGGCGGCCAGCGTGACGATCGCGACCAGTAGCAGCGGATACGCGATCCGCCGGTAGACGCTGTAGTCGATGCGCACGGCCAGCGACAGCGCCCCCAGGCCCAGCAGCGCGTAGATCAGCTCGCGCTTGAAGAAGTAGAACGCGTCGCCGTACTTCTTGGCGGCGAACACGGCGCCCGACGAGAACACCATCACCATCCCGAACGCGACCAGCAGCAGGGTTGCGCCGACCAGCACGCGGTCGACGCCGACCTCGCTGGGGCGAATCATCGTCGCGCCCGGCTTGGGCTCGGGCGCCAGCCAGGCCGCGACGCGGGTGCGCAGCGACTCCCACAGCTCGCGTGCGCCTGCGACGGCCCGCTCGGCCGCGCTTGGCTCGGGGACTTTGGGGACGCGTACCGGAACGGCCGCGACCCGGCCAGGACGGCCGACACGGGCCGGACGTGGGCCGCGCGCGGCAGGCGCAGGAGCTCGGCGGCTCACGACGCCTTCGCCTCCCGTGCCAGGCGCGCCACGGCTGCGCGGAACACCTCGGCGCGGTGGGCGTAGTCGCGGAACATGTCGAAGCTGGAGCAAGCCGGCGACAGCACCACCGCGTCGCCGCGCCGGGCGTGCTGCTGCGCCGCGGTCACGGCCGCCTCCAGACTGGCGGCGCGCGCGACGGTGACGCGCCCCTGGAACGCGGCCTGGATCTTGTCCGCCGCCTCGCCGATCAGGACGGCGCCGCGGCCGACCCGCGCCATCACGTCGGCGAGCGGGCCGTAGTCGCCGCCCTTGTCGCGCCCGCCGGCGATCAGGATGACCGGGCGCGGAAAGCCATCCAGCGCCGCGACGACCGCCCCGACGTTGGTCCCCTTCGAGTCGTCGTAGTACGCGACCTCGTCCACCTCGGCGACCAGCTCCATGCGGTGGGCGAGCGGCCGGAACGCCAGCAGCCCGGCCCGCGCGGCCTCCGGCGTGGCGCCCGCCAGGCGGGCCGCCAGCAACGAAGCCAGCGCGTTCGCCTGGTTGTGCCGCTGGCCGGCGAGCCACGACAGGTCCGCCGGGTAGCTCTCGGCGGCCTGCCCCGGCAGCTGCACCATCAGTTGCCCGGCCGCCAGCCACGCGCCCGCCGGCAACGGCCGCGTCATCGAGAACTGGAGCTGCCGGCTGGGCGCCGCCGCCGCCGCGCGCACGGCGATCGGATCGTCGGCGTTGACCACCGCGAAGTCCGCGGCCGTCTGGGCGGCGAAGACGCGGGCCTTGGCCGCCGCGTAACCGTCCATCCCGTCGTACCGATCCAGGTGGTCGGGCGTGATGTTCAACAGGACGGCCACCCGCGGGCGAAACGTGTCGACCGTCTCCAGCTGGAAGCTGGAGGCCTCGACGACGCAGAAGCCGCCCGCGCCCGCCGCCGGCGTGCCCACCGCTTCGGCCAGCGGCTCGCCCAGGTTGCCGCCGACGAAGGTGGGGCGCCCCGTCGCGTGCAGCATGTCGCCGACCAGCGTCGTGGTGGTCGATTTGCCGTTCGTGCCGGTGATGGCGACGATCGGCGCCGTCACGAACCGGCTGGCCAGCTCCAGCTCGCCCGTGATGGCGACGCCGCCCGCGCGGGCCGCCGCCAGCTCGGGGATCTCCGGAACGCCGGGGGACAGCACGATCAGGTCCGCGCCCGTGAACGTCTCGCGCCGGTGACCGCCCAGCTCACGCGTGATCGAGGCCGGCAGCTCAGCCCTCGCGGCGGCCAGCTCGGCGACGCTCCGGTTGTCGGTCACGGTCACGCGCGCGCCGCGCGCCGCGCAAAGCTGTGCCGCCGCGCTCCCGGATCGCCCGAGACCGACGACCAGCACGCGCTTGTTGGCGAGGTCCAGCGTCATCTGACCTTGAGGGTCGTGATGAGGCCCAGGATCGCGCAAGCGAACGAGACAATCCAAAAACGCACCACGATGCGCGACTCGGGCCACCCCAGCTTCTCGAAGTGGTGGTGGATGGGGGCCATCAGGAAGATGCGCTTCTTGGTCCGCTTGTAGTAGCCGACCTGGATGATGTCCGACAGCGCCTCGACGACGAACACGCCGCCGATGAGGGGCAGCGACAGCTCGGTCTTCGTCGCCAGGCCCACGAACCCGATGGCCCCGCCCAGTGCCAGCGCGCCGACGTCACCCATGAAGACCTGCGCCGGGTGGGTGTTGAACCACAGGAACCCGATGCCGGCGCCGCCCATGGCACCACAGAAGACGGCCAGCTCGCCCGCGCCCGGCACGTGCGGCATGCCCAGGTAGTTCGCGATGTTGAAGTCGCGCAGCGTCGTGCCGGCCGCGTAGGACAGCAGCAGCAACGTGAACGAACAGATGATGACCGGCCCGATGGCCAGACCGTCGAGCCCGTCGGTGAGGTTCACCGCGTTCGACTCGGCCATCAGCACGAACACCGCGAACGCGACGTAGGCGCCGTACGGCAGCGCGAACGACAGGCGGTGGAAGTTGACCAGCGGCATCGCCAGCCGCAGCCGCACGTCGGGGGGCAGGCCGTCGCCCGCATAGAGCCAGGCCATCGCCACGGCGCCGATGACCAGCTGCCCCGCCAGCTTCAGCTTGCCCGGCAGCCCCTTCTTGTTTTTGCGCGAGATCTTCAGGTAGTCGTCGAGGAACCCGATCGCGCCGTACCCGACGGTCACCAGCAGGGCCAGCCAGACCAGCTCGCTGCGCAGGTCGCACCACAGGATGGTCGCCGCCGTCAGCGCCAGGATGATGAGCGCGCCGCCCATCGTCGGGGTGCCGCGCTTCGAGGCGTGCGCGGCCGGTCCGTCCTCGCGGATCACCTCGCCCAGTTGCCGTTCGCGCGCGCGCCGGATGAACCACGGCGCTACCATGAAGGTGATGGTCAGCGACGTCAGCGTCGCCAGACCGACGCGCGTCGACACGTACCGGAAGACGTTGGCCCCCGGCATTCGTTCGCGCAACGCATGGAACAGGTGGAACAGCATCGGTTCACGCCTTTGTCTGCTGGTCCCCGCCCAGCGTGGCCTGTAGTGCCTCGACGGCCCGTTCGAGCCGCAGCCCGCGCGAGGCCTTCACCAAGATCCAGTCTCCCGGCGCCGTCCAGCCCGCGACGGCTGCCGCCGCCGCTTCGGGCGAGGACGCGGCCAGCGCGCGCGACGGATCCAGCCCGGCCGACCGGGCCTCGTCGACCACCGTCTGGGCGAACGCGCCGACCGCCGCGACGCCCGACAGCTCCAGCCCGGCAGCGTGCCCCAGCACGCGGTGCGCGGCCTCGGCGCCGGCCCCCAGCTCCAGCATGTCGCCCAGGATTGCGAAGCGCCGCCCGCCCGCCGCGGCGGCGGCCAGCGCCGACAGCGCGGCGCGCATCGACTGCGGATTCGCGTTGTAGCAGTCGTCCAGGATGGTGCGCCCGCCCGCCGCCCGCGCGGCCGACCGATGCGGCGGAAGGGCCACCGATTCCAGGCCGCGCGCCGCATCGACCGCCGATACGCCCGCCGTACAGGCGGCCGCCAGCGCCGCGGCGGCGTTGCGGGCATTGTGCGCGCCGCCCAGCGGCAGCCGCGCGACGACCGGCGTCCCGCGCACGGCGAACCGAACCACCGCGCCGGTCGCGCCGTTGGGGATGAAGTCCAGCACGCGCACGTCCGCGCCGCGGTCGCCGAAGGTGATCCGCCGCGACGGGGCCACCGGCGCCGCCTGCGCCGCGACCAGCGGATCCCCGAACGGCAGCACCGCTATGCCGTTCGGCCCCAGCGACGCGAACAGCTCGCCCTTGGCGCGCGCGACCTCTTCGATCGAGCCCAGCGTCTCCAGGTGGGCAGCCGCGACGTTGGTGATGATGCCGATCGCCGGCTCGGCGATCGCAGCCAGCGCCGCGATCTCACCCCGGGCCCGCATCGCCATCTCCAGGATCCAGACCGCCTCGTCCCCGGCGCCAGACAGGATCGTCAGCGGCAGACCGACGTCGGTGTTGAAGTTGCCGGGCGTCCGCAAGATGCGCCCCAGCGGCGACAGCGCGGCGGCGCATAGCTCCTTGGTCGTCGTCTTCCCATTCGATCCGGTGACGCCCACGACCAGACCGCGAAACTCGGCCCGCACGGCCCGGGCCAGCTGGCCAAGCGCGGCGCGCGGATCGTCGACGGCAATGATGGCCGCGGCCGGAACGGCGGCCGGCAACCCACGGTCACGCGCGACGACGACGGCCGCGGCGCCCGCAGCCGCCGCCTGCGCCGCGTACGCAAACCCGTCCACGCGTTCGCCAGGCAGCGCGAAGAAGAGCTGCCCGGGCTGGACGGCGCGGCTGTCGGCGGCCGCGCCCGCGAACGTGCCGTCGCCGGCGCCCACCTGCAGCACGCTGCCGTGCATCGCGCGCACGGCGAAGGTGATCGGGCGTCGGGCCGGCTTCACGCGGGCAGCCCCAGCGCGGCCGCCGCCTCCTCACGGTCGTCGAAGTGCAGCCGTGTCGACCCGACGATCTGGTAGTCCTCGTGCCCCTTGCCGGCGATCAGCAGCACGTCGCCGGCACGCGCGGCCGCCGCTGCCCTTCGGATCGCGGTCCGCCGATCGACCTCGACGTGGTACCCCGGGTCGCCGCTTGCCAGCTGGTCCGCGCTCAGCTCGCGCCCGCCGGCCCGCCGCAGCCCGTCGACCACCTGCGCGACGATCTCCGCCGGATCCTCGCTGCGCGGGTTGTCCGAGGTGACGACCGCCAGGTCGGCGTCGCGTCCGGCGATCTCGCCCATCAGCGGGCGCTTGCCGCGATCGCGATCGCCGCCGCAGCCGAAGACGACGATGACCCGCCCCGACGTTCCACCGGCCAGCGGGCGGGCCGCGGCGATGGCCCGCTCCAGCGCGTCGGGCGTGTGCGCGTAGTCGACCAGGCACAGCACGCCGCGCGGGTTGGCAACGCGTTCCAGGCGCCCGGGCACGCCGGACAGCCGCGCCGCGCCTTCCGCGATGGCATGACCGTCGAGCCCGCCGGCGATCGCCATCCCCACCGCCAGCGCGAGGTTGTCGAGGTTGTAGCCACCGACCAGCGGCGATTCGATCTCCAGCGCACCCGATGGCGTGGCGAACGTCGCGCGCGTCCCGTCCGGCGCCAGCGTCGCCTGCTGGACCACCAAGTCGGCGCGCGCGCCACCCGGGCGCCGCGCAACGGTCAGCGTGCCGGCGCCGCGGGCGCGGGCGTGCATGCGCTGGCCGGCCTCGTCGTCGGCAAACGTGACGGCCACGCCCCGCGTGGGGTCCAGCAGCCGCTCGAAGAGGATCGCTTTCGCCGCTTCGTACTGCGCCATGGTGCCGTGATAGTCCAGGTGGTCCTGGGTCAGGTTCGTGAGCCCCGCGACCCGAAACCGACAGCCGTCCAGCCGCCCCTGCTCCAGGGCGTGCGAGGTTGCTTCTAACACGACGTCGGTGGTGCCGACCGCACGCATCTGGCCCAGGAGCTCGTGCAGCATCAACGCGCCGGGCGTCGTCAGCGGCGCGGCGCGTCCAGGCAAGCCGGGCGCGCGGTAGGCGATCGTGCCGAACACGCCGGCCGTCCGCCCGGCGGCCTGCAGCATCGACTCCAGCAGATACGTCGTGGTCGTCTTGCCGTTGGTCCCGGTCACCGCCATCAACGTCAGCGCGGCGGCCGCGCCGGTGCGGTTGGCGGCGATGATGCCCAGCGCCCGGCGCGCGCTGGGGACCAGCACGGCCACGCCCGGAAAATCGGCGGGCGCCTCGCCCTCGGTGATCAAGGCTGCCGCCCCGCGCGCCGCGGCGTCGCTCACGAATTTGCGGCCGTCCGCTGCGGCGCCGGGGACCGCCACGAAAAGGTCGCCGGGGCCCACCTGGCGCGAATCATCGCGCACCTCGCCCACCGACAGGCCGGCGAACGTCGCGTCCCGCGCCCGGGCCGGGCGCGCGCCCTCCACCCCGCGCAGGAGCTCGCCCAGCGTCAGCGCGGGCATCTCAGTCGGCTCGCCTTCCAAAGGCCACGCGGCAGACCACGCCGCGGGCCGCGGGGCCGGGCGCGGGCCGCTGGCGCACGGCGATCCCGGTCGCCTGTCCCTGGGGATCGTCAAACGCCAGCTCGACGCCGCTGCGGCGGGCGGCGTGGATGGCCTGACCCAGGCTCATTCCGGTGAAGTCGGGCACCTGAACGGCCGGCGGCGCCTCCGCCGCGCGGCCTCCCTCGGCACCGGCGACCTCGTCCCATTTCTCGGCCAGCGCCGGATCGTCGCCCAGCGCGTCGTCGTCCAGCGGCAGGTCGGTCGCCGGGGCCTCCTCGGCGGCAGCGACCGCCTGGGACTTGGCCGCTGACTCGTTCTGGCCGAACTCATGGGCGCTCTTGTCGGCGCCCTTGTCGGCGGGCTTGCTGTTCGCGGCGACGGCCACCGACGGCGCAACGTGCAAGTACCGGAGCGCCTGCTCGGCGATCTCCTTGAAGATCGGCGCCGCGACCGCGCCACCCAGGTGCCCGCCCTGCGGTTCGTCCAGGATCACGATGATGGCCAGGCGCGGGTCCTCGGCCGGGACGGCGCCGACGAACGACGACACCCACTTCGTGGGGTCGTAGTGCCCGTTCGCGACCTTTTGCGCCGTTCCGGTCTTGCCCGCGACCGGGTACCCGTCGATGGCGGCCAGCCGTGCCGTGCCGCCCGGGTCCGTGACGCCGCGCATGATCGCCAGCATCGTGCGCGCGGCCGCGGCGGACATCACGCGGCGATCGGGCGCCACCGCCGGCGCGTCCACGGTGCCGTCCGCACCGACCACGCGCGCGACGATGCGCGGCTGGCGGTAGATGCCCCCGCCCGCGATGGCGCTGACCCCGGCGATCATCTGCAGCGGCGTGACCGCGATGCCCTGCCCGAACGAGATGTTGGCAAAGCCGATGTCGCCCCACTTCTCGACCGGCCGCACGACCCCGCTGCGCTCGCCCGGCAGCCCGATACCCGTCGGCCGCCCGAACCCGAAGCGCCCAAGCGCCTCGGCGAACGCATCGCGTCCCAGGCGCCGCGCGATCTTGGTGGCGCCGATGTTGCTGGAGAACTTGAACACCTCGGCGACGGTCAGCACGCCGTGCGGGTGGGTGTCGTGGATCGAGTACTTGCCGACCATCATTCGACCCATCATGCAGTCGAAGCGATCGTCTGCCCGCACGGCGCCCGCGTCCAGCGCCGCCGCGATCGTGAAGGTCTTCATCGTCGAGCCGGGCTCGTACGTGTCGGTCACGGCGCGATTGCGCGCGTCGGCCTCCGCGGCGCCGACCGGCTCGTTGGGGTTGAACGTCGGCACCGACGCCATCGCCAGGACCTCGCCCGTTCGCGGGTCCATCATGATCGCGATGGCGCCCTTGGCGTGGTGCTCGGCGGCGCCGGCGGCCAGCGCCCGCTCGGTGATGAACGTCAGGTAGCGATCGATGGTCAGCACGACGTCGCTGCCCGCCGTGCTGGGCGTATCCAGCGTGCCGTCGATGGCGATCTCGCGGCCCAGGGCGTCGCGAACGCCCTGCACGGAAGACGTCGTGCCCCGCAGGGTCTTGTCCAGCGCCAGCTCGACGCCGTCCAGGCCGCCGCCGTCAGAGCCGGCGTGGCCCATGACCGTCGCCGCCAGCGCGCGGTTCGGGTAAAAGCGGCGCGGCTCGCGGGTCATCGCGACGCCCGGCAGCTGCATCGCCCGTACGGCGGCCGCCTCCTCGGGCGTGACCCGCCGCTTGACCCACGCGAAGAACCGCCGCTGCGACAGCTTCTTCTCCAGGTCGGCGCGGTCCATCCCCAGGACCAGCGCCAACCGCCGGGCCGCCTCGCGCGGGTCCGGCAACTGCCGCGGGTTGCAGTAGATCGAATCGACGTCGGCCGTCGAGGCCAGGTCGGCCCCGTTTCGGTCCAGGATTCGCCCCCGCCGCGGTGGCAGCTCGATCTCGCGCAGGTACTGCTCTTCCGCCATCGCGCGCAGCCGTTCGGCGTCGCGCACCTGCAGGTTGTAGGCGCGCTTGCCCACCGCGAAGAACAGCGCGGCAAACGCCGTCCCGCAAACCGCCATGCGCACGCGGGTCCAGCGGCCGGTGAAGATCACGCGGACCTCCTCAGGGCAGCACCACGCGGGGACCCAGCTTGACCACGTCGCCGGGCGCCGGCGGGCCCATGTGCAGCTGGTCGTGTGCCACCCCGATGATTCGCCCGGGATCCTTCAACATCCCGATCTCGATGGTCAGGCTACGACGCCGCTCTTCGAGCTCGATGTTGGCGCGCCGCTCGCGGCCCAGGTCGTAGGCGATCTGGATGCCGCGCATGCGGATGGCGACGTGGGCCAGCGCGGTCGCGGTCACCAGCACCAGCACGAAAGCCCACACGCCGACGCCGCGGCGCGAGGGGAGATCGGGCGTGACGATCATGCCGGCCTCACAGGCGCTCCGCCGCCCGCAGCTTCGCGGACCGCGAGCGCTTGTTCCGGCCACGTTCGTCGCGGGTGGCGACGACCACGTGCTTGGTCAGGATGCGCAGGACAGCGGGACCGCCCCCATCGCGCCCGGCCAGGGTTCGAAACCGGCGCTTGACGATCCGATCCTCCAGCGAATGAAAGGCAATGACGCACAGGCGACCGCCGGGGCGCAGGCAGTCGGCGGCGAACGTCAGGAACCGGTCGATCTCGTCCAGCTCTTCGTTGACGGCGATCCGCAGCGCCTGGAAGGTACGCGTCGCCGGGTTCTTGCCCGGTTCGTGACGCGGCACCGCGCGCGCGACGATCGCCGCCAGCTTGCTGGTCGTGTCGACCGGCCCGGCGCGGCGCGCCTCGACGATCGCGTGCGCGACCCGGGCGGCGTGCCGTTCCTCGCCGTACTCGCGGATGATCCGGGCCAGCTCGTCCTCATCGAGGCGGTCCAGAAGGTCGGCCGCGGTCTCGCCGCTTTCCGGGTCCATGCGCATGTCCAGCGGCCCGTCGTTTCGGAATGAGAAGCCGCGTTCGGGGCGGTCCAGCTGCGGCGACGAGACGCCCAGGTCGACCAGGAACCCGTCCACCGGCATCATCCCCAGGCGTTCCAGAACGGTCCGCGCCTCCGAGAAGCGGGCGTGCACCAACGTGACGCGGTCCCCGAACGGCTGAAGCTGGACCCGCGCCAGCTCGAGTGCGCTGGGGTCCCGGTCGATGCCGATCAGCTGACCATCCGGGGCGGACCGTTCCAGGATGGCGCGGCCATGGCCCGCCAGTCCCAGGGTGCCGTCGCAGTACCGTCCCCCCGGACGGGGAGCCAGCCAGGTCAGCACTTCATCTAATAGGACCGGCGCGTGCCCAAATTGTCGCGACACGTCATCGCGGGCGGATGGCGCGGGCGTCATCGTCGCCCCATTCTTGACCGCCGCCTGGGACTGTCAAGTTTTACGGCCGAGTATTACTCGTAATTTCAACAACATACGGCGCTGCGTCGGCCGGCTCGTGTGGGGCAACTAGAGCGAAGAGTACGCGCCCGAACCGTCTGTCCACAGGCCTTCCGCGCGGCTCAACGTGGCTAACTATGCTTGACCAAAGGGTTCTTCGCACTTATAGTGCTGCGGTTCGTAACTCGGCGGGGGACCGAACATCCATGCAGGAGACGGGGATGGACGCGAAGTTTTTCGAGATCGATACCAAGATGGAGGCGCTCCGTTCCAAGACGGGGCTCTTCCCGGCGAAGATCCTTCACGACTACCAGGAGCGCCTGGACGTGTCGTGGATCTTTCACGACAACGCGCTCGAGGGCGTGGTCCTGTCGTACTCCGAGCTGAAGGCGGCGATCGACCAGCGCATCATCAGCGACGTCACGCTGATCCCGACGTACGAGGAGGTGCGCAACCAGAAGGCGGCGGTCGACTTCGTCCGCGACGCCAGCGTTGCCAAAAAGCCGCCCGCCGTCGACCTCGAGCTGATTCGGAAGCTGTACGCGATCCTGACGCCGGAAGAAGCGGCGAAGGGATACCCGTACCGCAAAGAGAACCCGCTTCACCGGCTCTACTATCACGAGATCGCGCCGCCCGAGAAGATC
>JBJMQQ010000196.1:0-30315 GCA_045802645.1 Polyangia bacterium | reverse complement strand
GGACGTTCGTACCTCAGCCCCGGGCATGGATCCCGGAGTCGTCGGTCAAATGCACGGAGGACGTCCTCGCCACCGTCACGCTGGCGCGCGCCGGGCTCGGGCTCGTGCAGACCTACGACTTCGTCGTGGAGAAAGACGTCGCGCAGGGGACGCTGGTCGAAATCCTGCGCGAGTTCCGCGGCGCGAGCCGCCCGTTCTCACTCGTCTACCCGGCGGTGCCCAAACGCTCCCCAGCCGCGCGACTGCTCATCGATTTCTGTTCCCACTCAATACTACTGAATTCCCATAAAAGTCAATAGCTAGGCGCCGTTGCGCCCGCCGTCCAGGATGCGTCCTTCGAGAAAGGAGCCCCCGGATGACCTCGAACTCTCTCTCCCGTTCGCGCGCCGCCTCCTCGAGCGCGCTCTTACTCCAGATCCTCGAACGGCCGGGCCTCGTCGCGGCCGTGCGCGACCTGCCGGCGCCCGTGCTGGGCAAGCTGATCGAGCGCATCGGCCTCGAAGACGCGGGCGAGCTGGTCGCGCTCGCGACGACGGCCCAGCTCGAGCGAATCTTCGACGACGACCTCTGGCACGCGGATCGCCCGGCCGGCGACGAGACCTTCCGGCCAGAGCGGTTCGCGCTGTGGCTGCGGGTCATGCTGGAAGCGGGAGACGACGTCCTGGTGCAGCGGCTGTCCGAGCTCCCCGAAGATCTGCTGGCCCTGGCGGTCCACCGGCTGGTCCTGGTGCTGGACACCGACGTCGTCCAGGAACAACTGAGCTTCGGGGACGAGGAAGCGGAGGCCCTGGAGCGCGCGCTCGACACGTCGATCATCGAAGAGTGGGAGGAGTTTCGGTTGCTCGCCCGCGACGCCGACGTCTGGGACGACGTCTGGGGGGCGCTGATGTCGCTGGACCGCGACCACCACGATCGGCTGCGCGCGATCCTCGAACGTTGCTGCGAGATGAGCACGGAGTACATCTCGGGCCAGGGCGGTCTGTTCCAGGTGTTGACGGCCGACGAGATGCTGGACAGCGACGTCGCGGCGGCGCGTGACGATCGGCGCGTCGCGGAAGGGTTCGTCAGCCCGGCGGATGCGCGGGCGTTTCTGGAGCTCGCTCGCCGCGGAAGCGGCGGCGACGCGCGGGATCCGATCACGCGCGCGTACTTTCGCGCGCTCGAGACCAGCGAGATGCCGAAGCAACACCGGCCCGAGGCGTCGAACCCGGCGAAGTCCATGAACGAGCTGGCCGCCTTGCTGCGCGAGGCGGACGTGCTCGCGCCGCCGCCGGCCCAGCCGCTCGCCGCCCTCACCGACGGGTCGGTGCCGAAGGCGCATCTGGTGGCGCCCGCGTTCGAGCAAGCGATGACCGATCTCCGGCAGCGCGAGCCCGGGCTCTTCTCCGTGCGGATGCAGGAGCTTGGCTACCTGGTCAACGTCTGGATCGCCGGAGGCACGTACGAGGGACGGCGGCCTCGGCCGGTCGAAGCAATGGAGGTCGTCCTTCGAACGTGTGAAGCCGGGATGCGCGCGATCCTCGCCGTGGAACGCGTGACCCCCGAGCAAGCATTGGCAACGTTGCAGGCAACACCGGCCGACACGCTGTTTCGCCGGGGTTCCAGCCCACGGTAAGCTGGCCTGGATGATCGCGAAGGCTCGGTGGGTCACCCTGGCGGCGGCACTGGCCGTCGCCACCGTCGGCTGCGGCACCACGGCCACGATCAAGAAGACGAACGGGGCAGATTACGAGCTGGAAATCGTCCGTTCGACTCCATCGGAGCTGATCGTCGCCACGCGCGACGGTGAACGGCCGATTCCGCGCAATGAGATCCGCGAGATCGATCACCCGGGAAACGTGTCTGTCACCGCCGGGGTTGCCCTGTTCTTCGCCGGAACCGCCAACCTGTTCGGAGCCTTCCGCTGTGATACGTACGACGCCCGCTCACAACGGTTTTGTGCCGGGTGGGGGGTCGGTGGCGGAATGGCGGTGACCGGACTGGGAATGATCATCTGGGGCTCGATCATCTGGAAGCACTCCGTTCGCGCCGCCGGCGGCCAACAGGGGGCGCCCGTCGTGTGGCTGGTGCCGGCGCTGCTCCCCGCGTCCGACCGGTGGCACCCGGGCGCGTTGCTGGCGCTGTCGTTCTAGCGCGCAGCGATGATCACGGCGGGCAGCCGACCTTCGTCGTCGCGATGACGACGTCGTCGATGTAGACGGTGCGCGCGTCGTCGGCCTGGTACGACTCCCAGCCCAGGTCGAGGCGGTCGAAGGTGGGGGCGGTCCAGGCAAAGGTCGCCGGCTGGTTGACGCAGCCCTGGCCGACACCGGCCACCGTCAGGCTGGGGACAGCCGCTCCGTCCAGCCACAGCCGCATCGTGTTGTTCGCCCCATCGAACTGCCATTCGACGCACGACCACTTGGCGACCGGCACGACGACCTTGCTGGCGTGCGCCCAGCAGTCACTGCTGGGTCCGTTGCCCCCGTACGAGTCGGGCGTTTCGTAGTTCGCCATCAACTGACTGCCGACGAACGTCGACGCCTGCGTGACGGGAAGCTGGCCGCCGTAACGATAAAGCGCGTGGTACGTCTTGCCGGGGACGAGCCCGCTGCCCTCGAGCAGCGTCCAGTGCACCGACGCGGTGGGCGCCGACTCGAGACGGAACATCATGCGGCCGTAGAAGCTGTTCCCGGGCGCCGGGAACACCGTCTTTCCGGTTGCGTTGCCGAGGCGGATGTATGCCGTCTTGGACCCGCTGGACGACTGGGTCGTGAACTTGACCGACTTCTTCCCCGAGTGGGCCTGAGTGTCGTCGACGGCGACCGCACCCAGATTCGTCGACTTCGTCCAGTTCCCGCCTGGAGCTTGTCCGGCGGCATAGGTCTCGAAGTCGTCGCAGAAGATTGCCGTCGTACACGGGTCAGCGGCGGCGCTCCCCGCTGCCCCACCGGAGCTGCCCTGGGCTCCGGCAGCGCCGGTTCCGCCGGTCGCGCCCCCCGTCCCACTGCCAGCGACCGTGCCGCCTGCGCCGGGCGTGCCCGCCGCGCCGCCGGACCCAGAGATGCCCACCGTTCCGCCGGTCCCCGTGGCAGCCGGCCCGCCGCTGCTGTGGCAACCGAGCGCGGGGAGAGCCAACGCGGCCAACCACCAGGTCATGACGCGGAGCTGCGAAAGGCGGCGCACGTCCTGATCCTCGCACGCACAATCGCGAGCCGTCAACGCGCCGGCGCCGCGGGCAACTCGAGCGGACGCGTTCTCTAGGCGCGCCGGCCTCGCGCGCGACAGCGCAACCAGAGTCCCAGCACGAGGCCCCCAATCAGGCACACCGCGGTCGCAACCCCTCCAACAGCTCTGAGCTTCACCATGTCGACGGGGGGAACTGCCCCGCCTCATGGACGTGTTTGCGCAATTGCGCGGACAATTCTGATCGCAGGGACTACTGGGGCGGGTTCACGACGACGTAGGTCACCTGTGAGCCGGCGTAGCGTGGCTGGTACCACGTCCCGCCGCAGTCATGGTAGGCGACGTTGCCGACCACTGTGGTCTGGCAGGACGGCGGAATGGAATTCACGACGCTGCCGATCACGGCCGCCGTACCCACGACCGCCGCCGTCGCGACCGCCGCGCGCGCAACGGGACGAAACGGTCGCGCGACGACCGCCGTCCGCACGAGCCGGGCGTGGGCTGCGCCGCCCAGCGCCAGGAAGACGCCCAGCGCAATGGCCGTCGTTCGGAGTCGTTTGAGCGCGCCCCGGTTGTTCATGGTGTACCCGTCCCTTTCACTTGCTCGAAGGCGATCCGAACCGTGTTCGCCGGCGGAGTGAACGCGAATTGGTCGTCGCCCAGCTTCGCGTTCAGGTTCCAGTCCAGCGTCATCACGTGCTGGGGCTGCGTCCCGTCGGTCGTCGTGGTGATCACGACCTTGCGCGGCAGCGGGCGCGCCCCCTGCTCGATCCAGATCTGCCAGTCGATGTCCGCCTGACGAATCGCGTAGTGGTCGCACGGGACGCCGTTCACGATCGATTTGCCCACCAGCTCGCCCGACTTGATCTCCGCGGTGCCGTCTCGATCCGTTCCCCAGTAGAAGAGGTCGGCCAGCGGCATGTCCACGCCATAGGTCTTCTCCAGCACGTCCTTCAGCGCAGTCAGCGTCGGCGGCGCCGCGAACTGGGCGTAGTAGCCGGCCTTGTCCGGGACGAGCGTGAACGTCTTGCCGTCGTAGTAGATGTGCTCGTGGCGCCGGTCGGCGTCGATCTCCATCTGCAAGCGATCTGGCCGTCGCACCTTCAGCGTGACCGTCCCGCCGTACTGGATCTTCTGCCCCGAGGCTGCCACGTCGTCGGTGGTCTGCAGCGATTTCACGGTGAACGTCTGCTGGTCGCGCAGGCACGCGCCCATCCTGTGCAGCGCCGCGATCGCGACGGACGTGTCGGTCACGGGCTTGGCCCAGGCCAGCTTCGCGTGTGCCCGAGTCATGAGCAGCGTGCCCGTCCCGAACGCAAGCACCGTCAACATTCCAACCAGCGTCGCGCGCCTGTGCATGAGACGGAACATGGGCCCGCGGCCCGCGCGCGCACCGTCAGCCCGCGGCCGATTTCGCGGCGCCTGCCATGTGACCGTCCAGAAACGGCATCAGGAGATCAGCGATCCGCGCGGACGCGAACGGTTCGTAGTGCGTCATGTCCGGCACGATCGCGAGCCGATTTCGCGGCATGTTCTCGCGGTTCCAGCCCGCGTCCCTGGCGCCGCCCCCCAGCAGCTCATAAAACGCGATCTGGTGCGCCGGCCGAATCGAGTCGGCGTCGCCGAAGACCAGCATGACGGGCATGCGCAGGGCGGCCACGTCGGCGGACCAGTCGTAACGCTGTCGCATGAAGTCACCCATCGCGTCCAGCAGCCGCGGGAACTCCTGAGGCTTCGGCGCGACCGCCTGGTACGTCGTGTAGAGAGGGGTGGCCATCATCATCGGCGCAATCGCCGCGCTGATCTGCTTCTGCTGAACCCGAATGTCCTCGTACCAGCCGTCGTCCGAGAACACGGTGCACACCAGCGCCAACCGGCGGACCGTGCCGGGATGCTGCGCGGCCAGACGCAGCGCGACTCCCCCGCCGAACGAGTAGCCGAGGACGTCGACCTGGCCATGGCCGAGCTGCTGGAGCAGGGCGTGTAGGTCGTCGGCCATCGGCTCGCAGCGAAGTGGCCTGTCTCCCAGCGTCGAGCGACCGTGCCCCTGAAGGTCGACGGCGATGACCCTGCGGCCTTTGGTCAAAGTGGGCATCGCCGGCCCGAACGAGTCCATCGTCAGCAGACCCCCGTGAAGGAGCAGCAGGGGCTCGCCATCTCCATGAACCTCGTAGGTGTAGTCGACCCCGTTGATCGTCGCGCGCATGTGGCCTCCTTTTACCTCTGCGACGTTCGAGGAGGCGTCGGATCGACAAGATCTGGCACGGCCGAGTGATAACGTGCCGTGGTGTCTTACCCGACGCCCGACCAGCTCGAGGCGCGCTGGCGCGCCCGGGTGGCCGAGCTCGGCGGGACCGAGACGGTGGTGGGCCGGTCGCGCGCCGGCCGGTCCCTCTGGCGGTTCGACCTCGGGCGGCGTGACAGCGACGCGCCGGCCGTCCTGTTCACGGCACTCATTCACGGCAACGAGGTCGTCGGCTCGCTGGCGTTGCTGGAGGTCTTCGCGCGGCTCGCGCAGTCGGGCGCTCTGGAAACCGAGCCCCGCCGGCTGGTCGTGCTGCCCATCGTGAACCCCGACGGGTTCGCCGCCAACATGGCGCGGTTGCGCCGTGGGCTGCCGGCTTGGGTCCGCGGAAACAGCAGCGGCGTCGACTTGAACCGCAACTTTCCGACCGTAAAGGACCCTGGTTACCGGCGAAGCTGGAACCCGCTGGCGGGATCATCGTGGCGCCTGTCCCCCTGGTTCCGCGGCCCGGCTCCTCTCTCCGAGCCGGAGTCGCGCGCGATCGCCGACGTGGCGCGGGACGTGCGCCCCACCCTGGCGCTGGGGTTTCACAGCTTCGGCCAGCTGCTGCTTCATCCATGGGGCTACAAGCGCGCGCCGCACCCGCGGGCGCCGGCGTACCGCGCGCTGGGGGAGGCCTTCCTGCGCGGCCACGCCGCCTCCGAGTTCGAGGTTCGCCAGACGGCGAGCTGGTACCCGATCGCCGGCGGCCTGGATGACTGGCTCGACGACACGTTCGGCGCCTTTGCGTTCACGGTGGAGGTGAGCCGCCTCGACCGACGGCTATTCCACCCGCGCGCCCTGAACCCGTTCTGGTGGGCCAACCCCGTCGACCCGCGGCCGGCGCTGGATCAGGTCGTCCCGGGCGTGCTCAGCCTTCTAGAATCAACCCGCCATGCCGGATGAATCCACGTCACACATCATCCAGGCGCTGCTGGTCAACGTCACCATCACGGTGGCGAAGGCGATCGCCGCATTCCTCACCGGTTCGGGGGCGCTGCTCGCCGAGGCCATTCACACCGGCGCGGACTGCGCCAATCAGGTGTTGCTGCTGGTCGGCCTTCGCCAGGCGCGGCGGCCGGCCGACCAGGCGCACCCGCTGGGGCACGGCCGCAACGTCTACTTCTGGTCGTTCATCGTCGCGCTGTTGCTGTTTTCAGCGGGCGGCATGTTCTCGATCTACGAGGGCATTCACAAGCTGCACCGGCCCGAACCGGTCGAGCGCGTCTGGCTCGGCTTCGCGATCCTGGCGTTCTCGCTGGTCCTGGAGGGCGGCTCCCTTCTCTCGAACATCCGCGAGCTGCGGCGCCGCGCCAAGGGCGCCCCTTTCTTTCGCGCCCTGCACGAGACCAAGGACTCGGACCTGGTGGTCGTGTTCGGCGAGAACGCGGCGGCGTCGCTGGGTCTCGTGCTGGCCATGGCGGCCCTGGGCGCGGCCGCCGCCACGGGGAACAGCCGCTGGGACGCCGTCGGCAGCCTGCTCGTCGGGGTCGTGCTGGTCGGCGTGGCGCTGTTTCTGGGCGTCGAGATCAAAGGCCTGCTGGTGGGCGAGAGCGCCGATCCCGAGATCGCGACCACCGTGCGCGAGGTGGCGGCGCGCCAGCCCCTGTTCGGCCGCGTGCTGCATCTCCTGACGCTGCAGCAGGCCCCGGGCGAGGTCGTCGTCCTCTTGAAGGTTGCCGTCACCGAGGGCACCACGGCCCAAGCGCTCAGCGGCGCCATCAACGAATTCGAAGCCGCCCTGCGCGCGCAAAGACGGGACGTCCGCTGGTGCTTCGTGGAACCGGACGTCGATCGCGATCCGCCGGCGACGACCCGTCCCGCGTCGGCGTGACCGAACGCACCTCGATCACGACGGTCGCGTGGGGCTGCGCAGATCATTGCTCGAGGTGTGCAGCGCGGTTCACAGCCGTCCGCGCGGGCACGGGTCTCGCCGGCCAGTCTGGCGGTGGCGCGAATCGTGCTTCGGAGATTCGCCCATGAAAAAGCCCCTGTACCTCCTGCTCTCCGCCGCCACCCTGTCGCTCTTCAGCGCAGCGTGCGCAGATTCCGAAGCCGCGCCGAGCTCGCCCGAGCAAACCATCGATCTGGTCTACCAGGGCAAGCTGACCATGCCCGACGCCGAGGCGAGCTGCGCCTGCCGGCTCGAGGTGGTCCCGGTCGGCGGCACCGTGTTTCACTTCGGACTGGACCTGTCACAGACACCGCCCGTCGAGTTCCCGTTCCAGTCGACCGTCGCCGGCACCCGCGTGTCGATCGCGGAGCTGCCGATCACCAAGCTGCTCAACATCCGCTCGGACGCGAACGGTAGGTGGAAGTTCCAGGCGATCAAGCTGAAGGGCAAGCCGCTGGACGTGTCGTTCGTGTACGAGCTGGCGGGCTACCCGACGACCAAGTCACAGGTGTTTCACATCGGCGACGCCGGAATCACGGATGTCGCCGTGCAGTTTCCGACCGCCACCTACTACAGCGCCGCCAAGGGGCAAATCGAGCAGCAGGTCGGCGCGCTCATCGGCGCGCCGTACACGCTGGCCAATGTCCTGGTCACGACGGTCGGCAAGTCGTGGGCCTCGATGTACGACGCTCAGCTGCCGCACGGGGACCCGGGCGCCGTCGTGTCCATCACGCCGCCGGTCGCCTTGCCGGCCTCCCTGGGGCCAATCTACTTCAACGCCGGCGTCTCGCCCGACCCAACCCTCACCAGCACCTCGGTCGACGGCGGCGTGCTGTTCGGCAACCTCGCCGCGGGCAGCTACACGATCACCGCCAGCAAGGCGCCCTTCGTCTATGCGCCGCTGACCTTCGTCGTGGAGGACGACATCCCGCTTTACATTGCGTCGCCGCCCCACGCCACGCAGGGGACGAACGACTCGCCGCCCGGCCAGCCCTGACCGCTCACACCGGCGCTTGTGTATCCTGAGGCCGTCGTGGGCACCCAGGATTGGATCAACCTCATCGCCTGCGTCGGTGAGTTGGCCATCGCGGGCCTGGTCGCGCTGCGGGCCCTCGCCGGCCCGCTCGCGACGCCGCTGATGCTGCTCAGCGTGGACTTCTTCGTCTGGAACTTCGCGCAAATCGCCTTCCACCGTTCGGGGCTCGTCGAATGGCACCTGCTCGACATGGTCGCGTCGCCCATCGCGATCGCTCTGGCGTTCGACTTCCAGATGCGCTTCCTCGGGCGCTCGCGCCAGCTGCGCTGGCTGACGCGCGCCGCGTACGTCTACTACGGGGCGCTATCCGGCGCGGCGGCCCTGGGCTGGTTCCAGCCGCTCGCCCGCGGGTTCACGCTGTCGCCGACCTGGAGCTGGCTCTGGCTCGCCGGTCTCCCGGTCTTCTCCGGAACGGCCGTCGGATTGCTGGCCGTTCACTACCGCCGGGTGGGCTCCGTCGAGGAGCGGAGCCGTACGCGCCTGCTGCTGGCGGCGGTGATGGTGATTGCGCCGCTGGCGTCCACGGAGCTGTGGGCCGACCTCGGCTTTCGCGTTCCGCGGCTCGGCGCGGTGGGCATCTTCACCTTCACGACCCTCCTCATGACGGCGGCGCTGCGGTTCCGGCTGTTCGACCGAGCCTTGAATCCGTCCAACGTCCTGTCGGCGACGATCCTGGCCGGTGTCGGCGGGATCGCCTATCTGACCGTGTTTCACCTGGCCGGCTCGAACACCGCGCTGCTCGTGCTGGGCACATTGACCGTCACCATCACGCTGCTGGCGGCGTCCCGGCTGGTGTTCGGCGCGATGATCGCGCGCCGCGATCACACCATCCGCTACGTGACGCTGGGAAAGATGGCCGCCCAGATGGCCCACGACCTGAAGAACCCGCTGGCCGCGATGAAGGGCGCCTGCCAGTTCCTGCGCGAAGAGCGGGTGCAAGGGCGGTCGATCGACGATCGCGTCGAGTTCCTGGACTTGCTGGTCTCCCAGATCGATCGCCTCGAGAACGCGATGGACAAGTACCAGCGCCTGCGTGACATGCAGCCAACGCTGGCACCCGTGCAGATCAACGAGCTGGTCGGGACGCTGGTCGCGCTGCGAAGCATCGACGACGGCGTGCGGGTCACCGTCCAGGCCGAGCTGGCAAATGAGTTGCCGCTCTGCCAGGCGGATCGCGACCTGCTGGCCGGCGCCATCGAGAACCTCCTGCAGAACGCGGTCGAGGCTCATCCCAAGGATGCGACCGTCATCGTCCGAACCGCGCTGAGCAGCGCGCGCCAGATGCCGGGCGTGCTGGTCTCGGTCGAGGACAAGGGCGCCGGCATGAGCGCGCGGGTTCGCGAGCGCGCGCTCGACGACTTCTTCACGACCAAGGAGACCGGGACTGGCCTGGGGCTTCCCTTCGTCCGGCGGGTGGCGGAGGCGCACGGCGGCGAAATCTCGCTGATCAGCAAGGACGGCGCCGGGACGGTCGTGCGAATGTTCATTCCACTGGAGGCGGGACGGTGACGACGAATCAGAATGGCGACGTCCTGGTGGTCGACGACGATCCGGGAGTCGGCAAGGTCCTGGAGGCGCTGCTGCAGCAAGCGGGGATCGCCTGCCGCTGGGTAGCCGACGTCGACAGCGCCATCGCCCTGCTGCGTGAGCGGCCGGTCGACGTCGTGGTCACGGACCTCCGGATGCCGGGGAAAAGCGGCATCGATCTGCTGGAGGCGGTCGTCGAACGTTGGCCGGACATCCCGGTGGCCTTGCTGACCGCGCACGCGACGCTGGACGTCGCCGTCGAAGCCTCCGTCAAGGGTGCCGCAGACTTCCTGCGAAAGCCGTTCGACCGCGAAGAGGTGCTGTTCACGGTTCGCAAGTTGATCGCCGTGGCCCGTCATGAGCCGCCCGCACCGCCGCGAGACGCGCTGCGCAGCTCCGCCGAAAGCGCCTCGCCCAAGATGCGCGACGTCGAGGATCGCATCCGGCGGGCCGCGGCCGGCAACTTCACTGTGCTGTTGCGCGGAGAGAGCGGCACGGGCAAGGACGTCGCCGCGCGAGCCATCCACCGCCTGGGTCCGCGGCAGAACGAGCCATTCGTCCGCGTTCACTGCGCGGCGTTCCCGGAGACGTTGATCGAGAGCGAGCTGTTCGGATACGAGAAGGGCGCCTTCGCCGGCGCGGCGTCGCGCCGGTTCGGGCGCGTCGAGATCGCCGGCAGCGGAACGCTGTTTCTGGACGAGATCGGCGACGTTTCACCGGCCGTTCAGGTGAAGCTGCTTCGGCTGTTGCAAGAGAAGGAGTTCGAGCGGCTCGGGAGCAGCCACACGCTGAAGTCGCCGGCCCGGTTCATCGCGGCGACGCATCAACCGCTGGAGGAGCTGATCGAACGCGGCAAGTTCCGCGAGGACCTGTTCTTTCGCCTCAACGTGCTCGAGATCTGGATCCCCCCGCTGCGCGAACGACCGGAGGATGTCGAAGTGCTGGCGCGCCGGTTCTGCGTCGAGGCGGCGCGCAACAACGCGCGTGGGAACATGGACATCTCGGAGCAGGCCATCGCGCTGCTGCGCAACCAGCCGTGGCCGGGGAACGTCCGTGAGCTCCAGAACTGTGTCGAGCGGATGGTGATCCTGTCGGACGGGAACCGGCTCACCGTCGCCGACGTCGAACGTCAGCTCACCCCCATTTCCAGCACGCGCATCAGCAGGCCCAGCGGCGCGCTGCGCGTCAGCGTCGACGACTACGAGAAAGAGATGATCAGCAAGGTGCTGGTCGAGGAGGAAGGGAACAAGACGAAGGCCGCCGCGCGGCTGAAGATCAGCCGGCGCACCCTCTACAACAAGCTCTACCAGTACGACCTGCTGGACCCGCCACCGTCGACGCCCCGGCGCGACTGACGACGTTCCTTCGCCGGCCAACGCGGTACAATCCGACGGGCATGCTTCGGACCTTTCCGGCTGGAGATCCGTCGGCCGCCATCTGGATTGACCTGATTCGCCCGGAACCTGCCGAGATCGAAACGGTGCGACGCGCGACCGGCCTGCGCGTCCCGACCGAGACGCAGATCAGCGAGATCGAGTCGTCCAGCCGGCTCGCATTCGAAAACGGCGCCTACTACCTGTCAGCGCCGATCGGGGCGGTCGGTCGCGACGGCGACCATTCGCTGATGCCGCTCGGCTTCGCCTTTTCCGCGCGCGTCCTGCTGACGGTCAGCTTCTCGAGCCTGCCGTCGATCGAGGCGGCCGCGGAGCAGGCGGCCGAGCAACCGCCCAAGACGGCAGAGGAAGCGCTGCTGCACATCTTCGAGCTGATCGTCGATCGCGCGGCCGACCACCTGGAGCACGCCGGCGCCGAGTCCGACGACCTGTCGCGGGCGGCCTTTCACAACGGCAAGCAGAAGCGCAAGCGCCCGACCGGAACCAGCGTGGCCCTGCGGCGCATCGGCGAGGTCGCGCACAAGACCTCCCGCATCCGCGACGAGCTGCTCGGCCTGGGACGGATTGGCGCCTACCTGGCGGAGGGGAAGATCGAGGGCGCACCGCCCGTGAACGCGGGGCGAATAAAAGCCATCCGCGCGGACATCGCGTCGCTGACGGAATACGAGGCCCATCTGTCCAACAAGGTGCAGTTCCTGCTGGACGCCACGTTGGGCTTCATCAACATCGAGCAGAACGAGATCGTGAAGATCCTCACCATCGCGTCGGTCGTGGGAATTCCGCCGGTGCTGATCGCGGGAATCTACGGGATGAATTTTCGCGTGATGCCCGAGCTGAAGTGGGTGTTCGGGTACCCGATGGCGTTGGCGCTGATGGTGATCACCGGGCTCTTGCCTTTGTGGTGGTTCCGGCGCCGCGGCTGGCTTTAGCCCTGCGACATTTCGTCCAGGGCCGCCTATCTAGGGCACTTTTGCCAGCAGCACGGTCGGCGCGAGGCACATCTCGTCGAGCGTCGTCTCGCCGAGCTGGACGTTCTGTGGCTGCGTGAGCCCCTGCTCGTGCAGTGACGCAGCCAGCTTGGGGTTTCCCATCGTGTTGTCGTACGTGCAACGGATGGTCATGACGTCGCCGGGCCCAACGGCGGGTAGCTGATCGATCGGCGCGTCGTACCGATACACGCGCTGCCAATCGAAGTCCCAGTGCGGGATCGCCAGCAAGCACTGATCGGCATCGGTTCCGGCGGGCGGCTTGACGTGGTGCACGTTCACCTGCACCGCCGAACCGACGTAATGTTGGTGGCCGCCGATCGAGAAGATCGGCAGCGACGCCGGCAGTGCCTGGTTCTTGACGGCGCTGGGCAGCGTGAACTGCATGGTCTCCGTGTGTCCCGAAACGCCGGCCGGGATGACGAACGCCGGGCCGGCGGCGGGGTCGTCTGGTCCGGGAAGCAGGCCGTTGCCCGCCGCATCCACCGCCACCCGAAAGTTGCCGGGTAGGATCGTGTAAGCGACGTACTGCGGCGCCGCCGAGACGAGACGCATCTGAAAGTGTGTCTGGTCCGAGGGCAGCGAATCGAGCGCCTGGTGCGGGTGGTAGTGGACCTGCATGACCAGCAGCGTGCCCGCGTCCAGCGGCGCGCCCACGTTCGAGGGATAGTCGGTCGGCAATCCGCCCGGGGCCCAGGCCGCGAGCAGCGCCACCTGCGAAATCCCGGGGCCGCCGAAGCAGTCGTAGCTCTGCGTCGCCTGGTCGGTCACCAGCGCCCGGCTGGCGCCCTTCGGGTCGGAGAAGACCAGCGCGTGGTGGACGACCTGCGGATCGCCCGGGACGACGAAGCTCCCGTTGAGATAGGTGGTCTTCGCGAGCTGCGGATCCAGCACGAAGCAGCGGAATTCGTCGGCCGACGGGCTGGTGAGCGTCCAGGGCGCCGGCGGCGAGAGGTCCGCGTTCGTGCCGGCGAGCGCGATGGGCTGAGGCGTCAGCGCCGGGGGCGCGTCCGCGGGGTCGCCCTCGGGCGCGCCGGCCGCCGACCAGGCACCGAACGTCGCGATCTGCTGGTCGCTGAGGACCGGGTTGTCCTTCCACGACAGCGGTGGCGTACATCCGGGCGTCGACACCGCCCCCCAGGGCGGCATCGCGCGCGAAGAGGTCTGGGCCGTCATGAGGCCCGCATACGCCTTGGCGTCCGCGTACGTCACCAGCGGCATCGGCGCGATTCCGTTTGCGACGTGACACATGTCGCAATGCTTCTGAAGGATGGGCTCGACATCCTTGTGAAACGTCACGGTCGCGCCGGGTCCGGTCGTCTGCGCCGGGGACCCCGAGCAAGCAACGCCCACCCCCGCCAGACCGAAGAGGGCAATCAGGCGCGCAGAGAGCAAGGTTTGACGCATGTGTCCTTTCAGCATCGGCGGAACAGACCCATCTGACCACCAAATGGTAAAACCGGGGTCATGCGTGGATTTCACGGCCTTGTCATGGCTGCAGCCTGCCTGATCGGTTCGGCGCCCCTCGGATGTACGCGCGGCTCGGAACGGCCGGCGCCCGGCGCGGCAGGCTCCCCGGGGAGCGTCGTCCGGGACGACATGAAAGGCGTGGCCAGGACGACCGAGAAGACGGCCAAGGACATCGGCCACGCCGCCGCCGACCTCGCCGACAAGGCGGGCAACGGCCTGGAAGACGCGACCAACAAGGCGGGCGCCGGCAGCCAGGACGCCTGGATCACGACCAAGGTCAAAAGCGCGCTGACCACCGAGGGCCTGGACCCTCTTCACGTACATGTCGACACCGAGGCCAAGGTCGTCACGCTGTCCGGCTCGGTCGATTCGGCCGCCAAGAAAGAAACGGCGCTGAGCGTGGCCCGGCGTATCACGGGAGTGCTGGGCGTGAAAGACCACCTTTTCGTGAAACCGGACGAACGCTAGGACGCCGCCTCACCAGCGTGAAGCTGGAAGCTCAGCCTTCGTCGTAACCGACCGCTTCAACGGTCAGCTCGTCGGCGCCACCGGGCGCGCGGACGGTGACTGTGTCGCCGGTGCGATGCCCAAGAAGCGCCCGAGCCAGCGGCGCCACGAAGGCGATCAGCCCGGCGGCGGGATCCGTCTCGTCGACGCCGACGATCTGAATGTTGCGCACCTCGCCGTCGCCGTTCCGCAAAGTCACGCGCGCGCCGAAACGAATCTCGTCGCGATCCCCGGGCGCCGGCGCCGGTACGGCAGCGGCGATCCGCCGTTCAAGCTCGGCGCGGTGAGCCCCTGTGGCCGTGACAAGCTGCTCGCGCAGCAGACCCATTCCGCGCGCGGTGATGTAGTTCGGAACGCCGTCGGGCAGCGCCGCTCGGTGCCGCACGACCACCGGCTCGTCGGGGCGATCGTCCTTGGTGAACGCCTTGCTCACCCGGCCCGCGCTTTCGTGCAACGCTCTCGCTTCATCGGCAAGAGCGATTGTACCAAGCTGCGTCGCGCCGGGCCGGCGGCGCGAATCGCGACCTGAGCCCGTTGGCCGGTCTCGTCGACGGGCGCACACCCCGCCGCCACCAGCGCCGGTGACAGCAGTCCCAGCCTCGCAAGCAGGATGGCGAATCGTGCCGGGGTCATCCGAACGGGGCGATCGGCAGCGTGAACCAGAAGGTGCTCCCCTGGTCTGGTCCACTCTCGGCCCAGATGCGCCCGCCGTGTCCCTGCACGATGCACTTCGAGATGTAGAGGCCCAGTCCCACCCCGCGCCGATCGCCGCGATCGACCTGTCGGAACCGCTCGAAGACGGTGTCCAGGTGTTCCGGGGGGATCCCCACGCCCGTATCCCGCACCGCAAAGCGCAGCTCCTGGCCGCCGCTTTCGAGGTGGACCGCGACGCGTCCGCCGCGCGGCGTGAACTTGATCGCGTTCCCGACGAGATTGGCCAGCACCTGAAGGATTCGGGCGGCGTCGAACTCGGCGACCGGCGACACCGCCGTCACGTCGCACACCAGCGACACGCCGCTTGCCGCCGCCTGCGTCTGGAAGGTATCGACGGCCTCTGTCACCACGTGACTTGGATCCGCGAGCTGCTGCTTGACGGCCAGCACACCCGCCTCGATGCTCGCCACGTCCAGGAGATCGCCGATGAGGCGGTTCATTCGGGCGCCCGACCGCTGGATGCGGCGCGCGTGAGTGAGGACCTGCTCGGTTTGATGCTCTTCCGCGGACGACTCCGCCTTCACGATCAGCGCCGCGAAGCCGACGACGGACGTCAGCATGTTCCGCAGCTCGTGACCGACGATGCCCAGAAACTCGTCGCGGGTCGCGACCGCGTCATCGGAGCGAGAGCGCTCGCGTGACAGGTCCTCGTCGGTGACGTCGCGGTCGCTGGACAGCACGGACGCGTCCAGCGCGCGCTCGGCACGAAGGATCTCGTCGGCGGCGGCCCGCTCCTTTCGCAGGACGTTGTCCGCGAGCCCCCTCTCGATCTTCACCGCCTGCCGCGACGTCGCCCCGGAAGGCTGAATGGCCGATTGGCGATCGACCTTCGCGCGCCCTGCAGCCAGCAGTTCGTCAGCCCGCGCGCGGGCCTTGCTGATCACCGCGTCGGCGGCATCCTCGACCGCGCTCAGCTTTTCAGCCAGCGCGTCATCCGCCCTGCGGCGTTCGAGCCGGAGGCTCTCGTCGGTCTGCTCCCGCTCGAGGTTGATTGGCTTGTCCGGCTCCGCCATGGGACTGACGAAGGTACACGGATTCGCGCGGCGCGAGGTCCAGCGGCGCCGACGTCACGTGGGCATTCCGCTTACACCGGCTCCTTCGCGGTCGCATCCGTTTTGCGTCGTTGCGGCAGTGAAATTTCGATAGCCCCCGGCCATGCGGCTGCTACCATTTTTTTAAGGAGCCAGCGCGGTATGGCTGCTCCCCATCCGGCCAGCCGGCGCCGCGCTGCGAAGTTGCCGTTGTCGAACGAGCAAGCGAGCGCCAATGTTCGTGCAGGCCGACGCGCCAGGTTGCAAACCGCTGGTTTCAGCCTGAGGCGCCACCTCGTGGTCTTCGCCGCGCTGGCCGGCTCCGCGACAGTCGTCGCAATCTGGCTCGCGCGGGCGGCGCGCGTTTCGGATCTGTGGATCGTTCCCGCCTACCTGGTGCTGGCGAACCTGATCGAATACGTGATGCATCGCCTGCTGATGCATCGCCCGCTCTGGCCACGCGCTTTCTATCGCGGCCATACGCTGGGGCATCACCGCGCGTTTCACCACGATTCGATGGAGATCGGCGGCTGGCCCGAAATGGAGCTGGTGATGATGCCGTGGTTCAGCCTGGCGTTCTTCTTCGCCGCGATGGCGCCGACCGTCGCGGCGATCGCGCGCATCCTGGGGCGTGGCGCCGCCGGATTATTCCTGCTGACCGGCGTGGCGACGTTCGTGCTCTACGAGGGGATGCACGCGCTCTATCACTTCCCGTTGCCGGCGCTGCGGCGGTTGCGCGTGCTGGACAATCGCGTGTTTCGATTCCTTTACGAGCACCATCGCCATCACCACCGGCTGCCCCGGATGCGTTGGACCAACTTCAACATCTCGATGCCGCTTGCTGACCGCTGCTTCGGTACCATCGAAACCGAGGCCCAGTGGCAAGAGCGTCGGGGCGCGCGATCTGACACCGCGGTCGCCGACGCTCCCACCGCGCCCACCGACGACAAGCACGCCGCCTGATCCGCGGCGGCTTGACGGTGCGACGATCTATTTGCGCCGACGGCGGACGACCGCGAGCGCGACGGTCGTGAATCCGAGGAGCATGAGCGCCGAATCACCGGCACGCACCGGCGCGATGCTGCAGCCGCCACTGGACGAGCCGGAGCTCGCGTTGGCGCCGCCCGTCGTGCCACCTGTGGCGCCGCCGCCAGCCGACGTCGGAGAGGTCGCGGCGTCCGAACCTTGGTGCGTCGCCACGTCGACGCCACCGCGCGTCGGTTCGCCTGCGCCAAGGGGCCCGATGCAGAGCTTCGTCTGGGCGCGATCCGCATCGACGCTGTCCGCGGGCGACGTCGCGGCGACGTCGACTGCAACGGACGTCGGGCTACCGGCGCCGGTGACCGGCTCGGGCGTGCCGAGGGCCGTGCAGGTCCAGCCACTGGGACACTCGGTGTCGGCGGTGCAGGTGGTTGCCTTCGGCGTGCAGGAGCCGGGAAAGGAGGTGGTCGTCGGGCAGTCAGGCGCGCCCGCGTCAGCGGCGGGCGGGCTGGTCGTGACCCCGTTGGGTCCGGCTGAAACGGCGTGACCCGAGGTGCCGCAACCGCCCGATACGCTCGGCTGACACACGAACCGGTCGCCGCAGTCGCTGTCGGCATTGCACGGGACCTGCCACTTGAAGGCGCAAAGCTTCTCGCTAGTCGTCGTGCAGGTCTCGGTGGTCATGACCGGACCGGCGTCGCACTTCGTATTCGCGGCGCACGCGAACCCGCTGCCAGCACACGAGGTCACCTTGTGTTCAAAACAGACCATGCCGGTCCCGCAGTCCGCGTCGATGGCGCAGGCTTTCGGCTGACAGCTCTTGTAGACGACGGGTTCCGACGCGGCCGCGTCCGCGGGGCAGCCCGTCCCTTTACACGCAGGGGACGTGGACGTCCCGGAGGCGACGCAGGCGTAACTTTGCGGGCAATCCGTGTCGGTGTTGCAGCTCTGCGCCGAAACGCGCGCCCCTGCGAAGGCGAGCAGGCAGAACGTGGCTGCGGACAACATCCGGGTCATGTTCGTCATGGCGCGCAGACAATCAGCATAACGCATGCCAACACCCTAGCCCGCGAATCCAGGCCGCCCGCTCACGCGGCCCGACGGAGATGCGCCGGTTGGCCTCAGTTTTTTGACGTCGGAGACGGATGGGCATCGGGATGATTAGCTTCGAACGTAGCAGTCGTGGCACGACGACGCGGACAACCGACGGTACGGCGGAGGATTGCCCCGGTCGCGCACGTCCTGGCGCGCGCGGGCTGCGTGTCCGTCGGGACCGTCTACGTGCTGATCGGCGCCTGGGCCATGATGGCGCTGCTGCGGCTCGCCGATCCGGCCGCCGACGAACAACGGATCCTGCACCGCACCTTGCAGCTCCCATTTGGCGCCGTGTTCATCGGCGCGGTCGCCGCCGGCACCAGCGGCTACATCTTGTGGCTGATCTTCGAGGCGGTGTTCGACCCCTACCGGTTCGGCAAGACGCTGAAAGGTGTCGCCGAGCGAATTGGAATCGCGTTCAGCACGATCGCATACGGCTCGATCGTCGCCGCCGCGGCGCGGGTGCTGCTGGGCGACGGCGCCAGCAACGAACGCCGGCAGCAGCATCTGGTGGGCACCATCCTTCACTGGCCGGCGGGCCCGTGGCTGGTCGGCGCGGCGGGCGTCGTCATCGCCGTCACCGGCCTGTATCAGCTCAAGTACGTGTATGACGGCGACCACGAGCGCCGCCTGGAAATGGAACACCACAGCAAGCCGGCGCGTCTGACGGTGAACATTCTCGGCTGGGCTGGATACGGCGCCCGCTGCGCGATCCTGCTCGTCATCGCCGGCTTCCTGGTCCATGCCGCCTACTCCTTCAACCCGCGAGAGGTGGGCGACACCGACGCCGCGTTCAATGTGCTTGGCCTCGCCGGTGGCGCGGCGGGCGACATCCTCTTCTCCGCCGTCGCCCTGGGCACGGTCGCCTACGGCGTCGTCATGTACATCAACGCGGTGTACTTCGACTTCGGCGAAGAGTGAACATGGGATTTGCGGCGTCCATTCGTACGGTCGGACATTCGACCCGGACAATCGCCGAGCTCATCGAGCTCTGCCGCGTGCACGGTGTGGCCCGCATCGCTGACGTGCGGCGGTTTCCTGGGTCGCGCCGCAACCCGCAGTTCGGCCGCGAACCGCTCGCCGCCGCACTCGCTGACGCCGGGATCGACTACGTGTGGCTGCCGGCTCTGGGTAGTCGCCGGCGGCGATCGCCCGACGCGCCTCCATCAGCCTGGCGTATACCGGCGTTCGCCGCGTACGCCGACTACATGTGGACTGACGAGTTCAAGCTGGCAATCCGCGATCTGTTGACGTCGTCCGCGGCGCTGATGACGGCGGTGATGTGCGCGGAAGCTGTCCCGTACCGCTGCCACCGCCGCCTCATTTCGGACTGGGCGGAGCTGCACGCGGTCGCCGTCGAGCACATCCTCTCGGCCAAGCGCCGCGAGCGCCACCGCCTGACGGCCTTTGCAGAGCGCGACGGCGACGACGTCGTCTATCGGGCGGAGTCGGCGCGCTCGCCGCAGCTGGATCTGCCGCTGTAACGGCGGAATGCTGAGCGCTTCAGTTCGGGTAGCCGAACAACAGGTTCCAGCGGGCATTTCCAGGCTGGCGTTGGCCCGGGGGAGGGTCGGGCTGCTCGACCGTGAGGACGCGGAACGAGACGATCCGATCCGCGGCGCGGTGCGTGCGCTCCGGATACCGGAGAAGCCATTCACCAAGCGCCGTGAAGTAGTCAGGGCTGTACGGAAGGCGTGCCAGATACGCAGACGCGAGGCCGTTGTTTCCCAGCCGCGGCGGGATGGCTCCGCCTTGGAAAGGATGACCGGGCGAGAGCACCTCGTTGAGTGGATCGACGTGGCGGCCATCCGCGGTCACGGCGTCGACGGCGACCGTCTTTTCCGTGGTTGGGACGTCGGGCGCGAACATCGTCCACACCTGGTAAATCTGAAGATAGCCCACGACGGCAGCCACCGCGCGGGGCTCCAGCGCGGCGGGCACGTGCGTGATGTCCGAGTTGTCGAAGATGGCGCCGCCCGCGGCGCAGGCCATGAGCGCCAACACGGCTCCCTCGCGCACGCGCGCGCGGGACCGCAGCGATATTCCGGACGACACCGGCTCGCGGGCTGGCGTGCGTGCTCCCAAGAGTCCCCGCCGCTCGAGCACCGCGAAAGCACGAGCGAGCACCCGCTTCGTCGTCGCGCCCACGATCGACGTCGACCACAGGCGTTCGAGCCGATCCCAGTCGGAGGCCGGCACCAGGAACGGCGCGAAGACCAGCATCGCCGGGACGAAGATCCCGAGGTTCAGGAACAGACCAAAGCCAACGTGCAGCCCGACGACGAGGGCGATGGCCAGCCACCGGGCTGGCCTGCGAAAAACTGGCGTCAGCAGCAACAGCGGCAACACCGCCTCGGTGAGCCGCGTCGACCACGTGAGGAGCTGTGACATTCGCGGCGTGATCCAGCCGCGCACCCAGACAGCGAGCGCCGTGACGAGGTTCGCGTAATAGAGGACGTAGTGAACCGCGGTTCCGTGTCGCCAGCCGGGGCCGGATTTTTGTACGGCGTTGAAGAGATAGATCACCGCCAGCTGCACGACGATGGCGAGGACCGCCCAGGAAACGACCGGGGTGGGCTCCGGGAAAGCCGCCGCACTCTCGCGGCGAACCGCGTCGATCGAGTACCGCCGGCCGAGGGGCAAGAAGGAAGTCCATACACACAGCGCCACGAGGACGACGTCGCCGCTGTTCTGAATGAAGAGGACGCGTCCGTGCAGGCTGAGGACGGCAAGGAGGCTGCCCACCTGGGCCAACCGCGTCTTCAGGCCCACGAGCAGCAGGAGGTACACCGCCGCACACAAGGCGAAGGCGATCATGGCCTCGTGAGGCAGTGAGGCGGTGAAGAACAACGAGAAGACATACTCGGACGTTGGGCGCCACAACACCGTGTGGTTGGGTAACAGTCCCTCGTTCGAGTACCAGAGCGTCGCGAAAGGAAGCCGGCGAGCGAGATCGACGAGCAAGACGAGCGCGAGCGCGATCCGTCCGGCCCCGAGACCTCGGGCATCGATGGTCAGATAGGTGTCGCGAAACCAGGATCGCACGGGCACGGCGTTTGTCCCCGACCGGCCAGGCTCACATCGAAACATTTGCGGACGCCCGGGCCGTCCACAGCGCGTAGCCGCCGTTGAAAGCGTGGGCGTTACTACCGAGGCGCGCGCCGGGCGGCAGGTGCTTCAGGAAGCGCGCGTTGCCCCCGCCGAGCACGAGGTCGTCGCAGAGGATCGCGCTTCGAAGGAGCTCGACCACCGTCAGCACGTGGTTGCGCCAGCGCTTCTTGCCCAGGCGTTTGAGGCCGTGCACGCCCACGTACTCTTCGAATGAACGACCCTTTCGGTAGGGCAGATGCGCCAGCTCCAGGGGGACGACGGCGCCGTCGATCACCAGCGCGGAACCGAGCCCCGTCCCGATGCCCAGGAACAGCATGCGGCCGCGGCGATAGCTGCCAAGGGCTTGCATGGCCGCGTCGTTGATCACCTTGACCGGGCGGCCGAAAGCGGCTGCGAAGTCGAACGCCTTCCAGCCGGCGCCCAGGTTGGCGGGCTCGGCGACGATGCGTCCCCGAACGACGGGCGCCGGGACGCCGATGGAGACTGCCTCGAACTTCCAGTCCGCGACCAGCGTCTTGACGGCGGCGACCATGCGGCGCGGTGTCATCCGGGGGCCAGAATCGACCTGCCGCTTCACCGTCTTCCCGGTGGCCAGGAGCTTGACGTGTGTTCCGCCCACATCGACGACGAGGATGTTCATGCCATCCGTAGCGTAGTCGGCATCTGCGCCGATGGCGACGGCTGGTTCCGCCGTGGCGTGGTCAAGGCAGCGAGCAGGGCTTCACGCAACGAGTCTCGGTCACGGCGCCATCGGTCCCGATGACGATCGCGACGACATAGCCAACCCCCGGCGTGAGCGGCGGCCCCTGCCAGCTCCGCTTGACGCCCGCCTGACGAAAGGTCGCCGTCAGGTCCGGTTCGCCCTCTGGCGGCAGCGCCACGTGGACCGTCTCCCCCGCCGCGACGGTCGGCCACGACGACTTGCTGGCTCCGGCAAAGACGCGAACGTCCTCCAGCGAAGGGGTACCCGCCGGTGCGCGAAACGTGACCCTCACCGCGACCTCGTCCCGGTGTGAGCAGCTGACCAAACCCGCGAGCACCACCAGGAAGGCGCCCGTCCGGCCCCACTGAACGTGCGGCTTCCACATCACTTGGCGGCACCGCCCGTGCTGGCGCGCGTCTGCAGGTCGGGATCCCCGACGATCGCCGTCACCAGCGCGGAGGCCGTGAGCCCGGAAGGCAGGTTGCGAAACAGCTCCACACCGATCGAGATCGATTCGCGGTCAGAAGCGTCATCCCACGCCCGCAACCCCTGGATGCCGAGCGCGCGAGTGGGCCAGCGCCCCCGCGCGAGATCGCTGCCGATCTGTTCCAGTCCTGCACCGTCGAGAAGCGTGTCCTCGTCGAACCCGGCTGCCCGACCGACGTAGCCGTAGTGAATGTTCGACCAGATGTCGTAGTAGTAGTCAGTCGTGTCGTAGGTGAACCAGACGTGACTGTTGTTGTTCCGTGAAAGGAACTTTTGGTGGAGCTTGGGCTTGTGGTCCCACTCCCCGTTCTGCCGCACCTTCATCCCCCACATCATCAGGGCGGCCTGCTTACTGGAAATCTCCATGTCCATGCAAGCTTGGGGCGTCGTTTGCCCGAATAGCTTCCGCCACCAAGGCGCCTTGAAATACTCGTTCACGCACGCGGTGCTGTCGACCGCGTTCAGCTGAGCCATCTTCCTGCAGTCGGGGCTGCCGGCATTCGTGGTCATTTCGTGCGCCATGTAGCGCGCAATGGGCGTCAGCTCGTCAATCATCGCAGATCCTCCGGATCGGTCCGATAACGAGAACGTCGACCGGGCCGATTGTTCCTAGGGTCAGCGCCGGGGCGGGTCGTCGCCCAGGCCGGCCTGGGCCAGCTGCGCTGGCGTCAGGACCGCCGCCAGCGCTGGGCGCAGCGCCCGCACGCTCTGGTCGGAGGCCCGCTTGCGTTCCTCGATGATGCGCTTGCCCTGCTCCGGGGTCAGCGCCTGCGACCGTCCGTCGGCCCGCAGCGCCGTCAGCGTCGCGCTCTGCGGGGGCGGGCGCAGCGCCGCGGTGCCGAGGATCAGCACGACCTGGTTCTGCTGCTCACGCGAGAGCCCGGTCGCCAGCAACCGCCCGAACAAGACGCGCGTCTGCTCGTTCTTGCCGATCGCTTGCAGCGCCCGGGCCGCCCCGTCCGGCGTGAGAGGCGCGTCCGTCGAATCTTGCGCGCCCGGATTCGCGGCCGGCGCGAACGCCGGCGCCGAGCTTGGCGCCGCCTGCGCTGCGACGGGCGGTGCAGTCTCCACGTTCACCGGCAACGCGCGCCGTGCGGGCCGGGCGCGCATGACCCGCGCCGCGAAAACGCCGGCCAACGTGACGCCGGCGACGACGGCGATGAACGCCCGCCGCCGTCGGCTCACACCAGCACGAACGCCGCTTCCAGAACCCGGCCGTCCCAGAACTGGATCTGAACGACGTAGGTTCCAGGCTGCAACCCCTGCGTGCTCAGGTTCGCGATCCACTGGCCGCTGTCGAACCGGAACACCGTCGGGCTGGGCGGCGTGAGCGTCGCCGGCGCCATCCCCGGCGCGACCTTCACCAGCGCGACGACCCGCGGCGCCGCGGCCGCGTTGGCGCCGGTGACCGCCACGCCGGCCAGCGCGCCGGTCACCTTGAGCGGGATCACCCGCCCGGCGTTGAAGCTGTTCTTGGGAAGCGGCGCCTGGAACACGAAGTTCGAGACCGCGTTGACGTCCTGGTTCCGCGAAACCAGGTCCGCGCCGTCGCAGGGCGCGTAGAGCCCAGCCATGGTCGTGAAATAGCGCTTGAGCGTCGTCGTCCGCCCCAGGTTGTCGCGGGCCACGATCGTGAGCGGGCCGGTCCCGATGACCGCGCGCGCCGAGAAAGACCCGTCGGCGGCGACCGTCGCGCAGGCCCCGTTCACCAGGACCTGCAGTTTGGTCACGCTCGCGTCGCTGGGGACCGCTTTGCCGCTGACGGTCGCCGGACCGCCCGACGCCCCGGGAATCGGGCGCACGGACAGCAGCGCAGGCGCGCCGAAATCGGCGGTGAGATCGTCGTCCGGTTCCAGGTCGAAGCTGCGGTTCTCGGTGAAGGAGTTGAAGTCCTGGTCTGACGACGTCGTCGAGCCGTCGAACCGCCCGGGCGGAAGCATGGCCCGTCCCGCGGCGGGGCTGCCGTCGAAGCTGAACGAGAGCATCTGCGGGCCGGTCGTGCCGAGCACGCCCTTTGGCAGGGGATAGCGCCCCTCGCTCGCGAACCAGAACAGCGAGGCCCCGCCCTCGACGGCGTTCAACGTCACGCTGGCCGCGCGGTAGTCAACGGGCGGAAGGTCGATGGCGACGTGCCCACCGGCCGTCACAGGACCGACGAGAACTGCCAGGTTCCCGAGCTCGTCGAACGGGACGTTGGCGCCCACGTTTGGCAGGGCGGCGACGCCCCCGAACCCCGACGACGTCGACCCGTTCGGTGTCGGGAATTGAAACTGGTAGCCGACGCCGTCGGCGGCTTCCAGCGTCCAGTCGGTGCCGCGCGCGTCGAGGTACAGATCGTATCGTTCGGCGACCTGCATCGGCAGGACGATGACGTTGCTGTTGGTCCACCCCGCCGCGCTGAATTGCGCCGCCCGCAGCGTCCCTTGAAACGCGGGGAACGAGTTCAGCCCCGCAAACGGACCGCCAAACCGCCGGCTGTCGACCGACACGCTGCCCGAAACGACGGCGGGCGTGTAAGAGAGCAGCGGAGTGACCGGGGTGCCCGCGTTGACGTCGACCGTGAACAGCCCGCCGTTCGGCGTGGCCGTGCTGAAGCGGACCAACTGGAAGACGCCGTCCGGCGTGGTCCCGCTGGCCAACGCTGTCCCGAGCACCGTCCACCGCCCGGCCAGCGCCGGGACGATGTCATAGGACAGCGGCGGCACGGACGTCGAAGCACTGAAGCTGGCGAGGCCGGCGCAGGCACCGATCGTCGGCCCCGAGTTGAAGGCGTCGACCCCGGTAGAGCCGGCGGGGAAGCCGGCGACCGCGAACGTCCCGCGAATCTCGCCGGGCGGACCGGGCACGATGATGTGAACGTCGGAGGTGATCGGGTCGGTGCCGAAGAACAAGAAGTTCCCGCGAGGCACGTCGAGCTGCGCCGGACAGCTGGGGATGCGAGTCTGCGCGATGGTCGTGGTCGTGTTCAGGGTCGCGAACGAAAACTGCGCGCCCAGCAGGCAGTAGCTCGTCGTCGGGGCCGCGATCAGCGCGGTCGAGTAGACGCCGGTCGAGAACGGGCTATCCGGGCTGCCGTTGTCGATGCTCGCCGACAGCTTCAGGAACGTCCCTGCGTCGACGGTCACCGTCCCGCAGACGGGCACCGGGTTCAGCGACGGATCCGCGACCACGTCCAGCGTGACCGGCGAGCCGTCCTCGGGCGCCTGAATCGCGAGCCCGCCGAAGCGGATGTGGGTGCCCCCGGCCGTGGCGGTACCGCACGCCTCCGGGTCGCCGGTGCAATTCGCGACGACCGCGTCGACGAAGTAGAAGTCCCCCGGCGTCAGCGTCACTGAATAGTGAGCCATGCTGGCGCCTGGCGGCGACGGGCTCAGCGGCGCGACCACGCGATCTCCGGTGAAGAAGTCGAAGAACACGACCTCCGCGCTCCGCGACTTGAAGGCGGTGAGGGCGCTCCAATCGACGGTCCCGCTGGCTGTGACCGTCTGGGCGCTCGCGCGCGACGCGCCCGCCGAAACAACCACTCCGAACACCAAGAGCATCACAACGCGGCGCATGAAACCTCCAACATCCTGGACGGAGGATTGGATACCAGTCGCCGGCCCAACGCAATCACATCGATTGCCGCGCCATGCCGTCGATCTGACCGTTGATTGCCGTACCGCTAGTTGATCTTGACGATCCCGCCGGTGATTTCGGTGATCCCCGCGCCGGAGACGGTCGCTTTCGTGCCGGACATCTTCGCGGCCGCCGCGCTCAGCTCGACGCCGGAGCCGCCGCCGTTGGCGCTGACCTTGCTGCCGTTGATCTCGACGGTGCCGTCGGCCTTCAGCGAGATCTTCGACGAACCGCACTCGAGAACGATCTCGGACGCGGAGGTGATCTTGAGAACGCCGTCCTTGAGGTCGACCGAGGATTGCGGGTTGTGCAGGTGGATCTCGCCGACCGAATCGACGTCCACGGCGTCCTTGATGAGGAGCTTGTTGGCCCCCTGCATGACCTGGAACTCGGTGTCGGCAGTGACGTCGTACTTGCCGTGAATCTTGTCGGTCTTGTCCGACCCGACCACCGTGAGCGCGTCGCCCTGCTCGACGGTGACCTCCCGGCCGCCGTGGTCCTTTTCGGTGCGGTGGCCGGTCACGTCTTCCAGATCGGTTCCGGTGACCCACAGCTCGCGCTCGGCGTCGCAGGTCAGCTTGTCCTTCCTGTGAATCGTGCTGGTGCGCGTGCCGGTGACCGAGACCGACTCGTTGCCGCCGACGCTCAGGCTGCGGTCGCCGTCGACGGAGATTGACTGGTTCCGTTTGACGTACGTGGATTGATCGCGCTCGGCCTGCAGGTGAAGCTCCTCGCTCCCCTTCTTGTCGTCGAACCTGATCTCGTTGAAGTTGTTCGGGCCGGCGCCCTTCGTGCTGCGGCTCTTGATCCCGCTCTGCGTGGGGTTTTTCGGGTACGGAGGGGGATTGGTGGCGTTGTAGACGCGCCCCGTGACGATGGGTCGATCGGGGTCACCCTCGAGGAACTCGACGATGACCTCGTGCCCGATGCGGGGAAGATACATGGCGCCCCATCCGGAGCCTGCCCACACCTGAGAGACCCGCACGAAGCAGGACTGATCCTTGCCCTCGTCCCCGTCGGGATCTTTTGGCCTGTTGGGCTCACCCCGTCGATCCCAGTTGAACTTCACGAGCACGCGGTCCTGCTCGTCCGTGCAGATCTCCTCATCCGCCGCCTGGGTCTTGTGTCCGACGACGGTGGCCGTCTGGGGGCCGGCCACGCGCGGCCGGGGCGTGTCGCATGGCGAGCGATACCCGCGCGCCGAATCGATCATCGTGTAGGACGCGTGATATTCGGGATGATCTGCGTGGGGAACGTCGGCCTCGTACGGCTGGACGGTCAGCGTGTAGCCCGCCCGAACGACCAGGAAGTCGATCTGATCTGCACCCGACCGGCCCAGCCCGTGCACCTTCAGCTTGTGACCGACGCCGACCCCGCGCGTGTCCCCCTCGGCTTGCGTCGTCGCAAGCCAGGTCTCGTGTTCCTGTAGCCGGCGAAGCGCTTCGCCCCGCGCCTCCTCATCGGTGACGGGGAAAGCCGCGTAGTCGTAGACCTCGGCGTCGCTCCCGGCGCGCGCGGACCCGTCCGTGTTCTGAATCAGCGTATTCGCGGGCGCCGTCGGTGTGCGGGCCCGCGTGTCGTACCGATAGCCGCGAACCGTGAACTGGCCGGGCACGATGCGGGCCCCCTCGGACCACGAAAACAGGTGCTCTTCGTTGCTGCTCTGGCCGCCCGTCGCGTCGAAGAAGGGCACCGCTTCGTAGCCAGGCACAGACTTGCAGGCGCCGGTGTCATCGAGGAGCACCATGGTGTGCTTCCCGCTCTCGTGCTTGAAGGTGTAGTAGATGCCGGCCTGTTCCATGAGCCGACTCACGAAATCGAGGTCGGACTCGCGGTACTGCACCACGTATTCCACCGGGTTGTACGTCCCGCGCAAAAGGGAGCCATCGACGGTGACGGCGCCGGCCGCGAGGACGCGCAGCACGATCTCCTTCAGCGACAGCGCCTGGAAGATTCGGCAGTCAGACCGATAAGCGAGCAGCGCGACCTCTGGCTGCAGCGTCGCCCGGTAGCGGAAGAAATGCGTGCTGGCACCGACCGCGCGGAATTCCGTGATGATCCCGTCGAAGCAGCGCACGCCCAGGGTTCCCTCGACGTGGACGGTCATGCGCTCGCCCAGCAGCGCCCGCAGGTCGATGTTCTGGGAATCGCTGAGCAAGTCCACGTGATACGTGAATGGACGCCCCAACATCTCCTGGCCGGTCATGGCTTCGAACACCAACGGAGCGTCCGCCACGGAGGTCGTGATGAAGATGTTTCTCTTCGCGAGGAGCGCGGGATCCATGGCTGCCAGGAATATACGATGAACGATCGCGTTAGTTCCCCGCGAGCGACGCCGTCTGGTGTCAGGGCGCGCAGGTGCCGTTGCGGCACGAGAGCGTGCCGCAGCAGTCGGCGCCGTCGGTGCGCGTGCAGGGCGCACCCGAGCTGCCGCAGCAAACGTGGCCGAGTGAGGTTGTTCCGCAAGTGAGCCCCAGGCAGCAGTCGCCGCCCTGGCACGGACGTGTGGCGGGCAGGCAGCAGCCACCATTGATGCACTCGAGGTCGCCGCAGCAGTCGGTGCCGTTCGCCAGCGTGCAGCGGGCCCCGTAGGCCCCGCAACAGACCTTGCCAATCGAGTTGGTGCTGCACGTCAGGCCGCTGCAGCAGGAGGCGGCGGCGGTGCACGCGCGCGTCGCGGCCAAACACATCGGCACCCCGGAATCCGGGCGCCGGCCGTCGGACGATCCGTCGCCGCTGCGCCGGTCGGCCGCCGCGTCATGAGCCGCGGCGTCATGAGGGGATCGATCGGCCGCGGCGTCATGGCGCGGTCGGTCGGCCGCGGCGTCGAGGGGAGCCGCGCAGGTCGTGCCACCGTCGGCAGCGGCGCCCGGCGCGGGCCCGATGAGCAGCGGCACCGACGGGGAAACGCGGCCGAGCTGCACATCGACAGCGGCGGTCCCCTGACCGACCGTGCAGTGACCCGTCGAGAGCGCCTCGGCCTGGACTTGCGCCGCGCCGTCAGGACCGGGGAGGTAGTAGCCGAAACGGAGGTGGCCCGCCGGAACGGAAGGCACCTCGTGCGTCGGGACGGACGGGCGGCCCACGACCGAGAATCGCACCGACGCGAAGGCCGGCACCGTGGCGGACGCCGACACGTCCAGCATCACCAGCCCCTCGTCGGTGCGCACCGAGCCACAGCCGACGGCGACCAGCGCCAGCAGAAGCGCAGCGGATGACGGTGCGTGCCGGTTCATGGACAGACCGCATCCATCGGGCACGGCAGGCGGCTGGGACCCTGGCTCGCGATCAGGACGGCCGTGACGACGCCGCCGACGACCACGGCGCCGATCGCGGTCCAGAACCACCACCGGTGCGTCAGAGGCGTTTCGCGCGCAGGTGGCTCGCTCGCGAGCACAGGCGAGCCGGCAGCCGGCGGCTCCGGTGCTGCCGGCACCGCCGCCGGTGGAGCCCCCGACGTGTCCCGGGCCGTTGCGTGCTGCAGGGCCTCCATCTCGCGGATGTATCCTTCGATCTCGACGCGCTCTTCGGCGCTGACGTCGTGCGCGTCGTGCAGGTACGCGCGAAAATGGGAGATCGCTGGCTCCGGCTCCCGCAGCATCTGGTGGCAGCGCCCGATGTTGCGGAGGTACGTCGGGTGCTGCGTGCGCGCGTAGAGCTGAGTGTAAATGACCAGCGCGTCGGCGTAGCGATGCTCCTGGAACAGGCTGCGCGCGCGCAGGTCCTCCGGCGCTGGTTCCGGCGCCGCCGTGCGCGGGGCGGCGCCGGCAAGAAACGCGGGCGTCGCGATCACGAGCGCGACGAACAGCAACGACGCCAGCGCCCGTCTCATATCTTCAGCGGCTCGGGGTGCGCCTTGGCCGGCGCCGCCGACTTCGGGTGCCGGGGCGCGCCGGCCGGCCGTTGCGCGCGCGCCACTTTCTCGAGGTGCAGCTTCGCGGTCAGCCCACGCTCCAACGGCACGGCGACGCGTTCGCTGCGGTAGCCGTCGCGTTCGACCTCCAGAGGTTCCGTCCCGTCACCGCGCGCCCAGGTGAGCTTGATCGGCGTCGTCCCGAGCGGTGCGTGATCGCGCGCGCGGGCCACCCGTGCGCCGTCCGGTTCGGTCTCGATCTCGACGGTGATCGTGTCGGGGATCGCCGCGCGCGGCGGCGGCAGCGGCGCCAGCGGCGCGGCGATCGGCGCGGCCGGTGCTGTGGGCACAGTCACCGCGGGGCGCGGCACGTCGGTGGCGCGGCGCCCGCCGCCGCGCAGCGCCGGAACCAGCACGGCCGCCGCAAAGATGGTTTGTGCGTTGTGTTGTGATAGTGTGT
>JBJMQQ010000195.1:0-18689 GCA_045802645.1 Polyangia bacterium | reverse complement strand
GTCGTCGCGGGAGGTCCAAGGAACCCTCCCAGGGTTCCTGTCTGATCGACGGAATTGACGCTGCGCCAGGCGCGGGTGAAACTTTGCAGGGTTTGGCGAGCCGACCCAAAGCATTCGACACGCTGTCCAAGGGGGCGGCGACCGTGTCTGATCGGTTTTCCGAGATCGACATCCGGACCTCGATTCGTCCGACGGTTGCGGACATCGACCTGGGCGCCGTTCAGCGGAACCATTCACGGGTTCGCGACGCCATCGGCCCCGGCGTTCGGGTGTTCGGCGTCGTCAAGGCTGACGCTTACGGTCATGGCGCCGTGCCGGTCGCGCGAGCCCTGGAGCCGCTCTGTCATGCGCTGGCCGTCTCGCTCGTCGAGGAGGGGCTGGAGCTGCGCGCCGCGGGCATTCGGGCGCCCATCCTGGTCCTGGGCGCTTACTACAACCGACACCAGGACGAGGTCCTGGCCGAGCGCCTGACTCCGGTCATCTACGACCGCGGCGAGCTCGAGCGGTTCGCGGCCGCGGCCAAGCGGCTCGGCCGCCCCTTCGACGTCCACCTGAAGGTGGACACGGGGATGAGCCGGCTGGGGCTCGCCCCCGCCGAGCTCGCGCCCGCGTTGACGCGCCTGCGTGAAGCGCCTCAGCTGCGGCTGGCTGGTCTCTGCACGCACTTCGCGTCACCGGACGCAGAAGATCCCGCGCCCACCGAGGCCGCGCTGGCGCTGTTCGAGACGGCGGTCGATGAGGCGCGCCATCTGGGCTTCACCCACACCGTGCGGCACGCGGCGAACAGCGCCGCCGCCGTTCGGTTCGCGGCGGCGCGGCTGGACGCCGTCCGGCCGGGCCTGGCGCTCTACGGCGCGATGCCCTCGGCCGTGGTGCAGCTGCCCGGCCTGGAGCCGGCGCTGGCGCTGCGCACGCGCATCATGGCCGTTCGCGAGATCGAACCCGGCACCGGGGTCAGCTACGGGGGAACCTGGCGCGCGGCACGCCGGACGCGGGTGGCCACGCTGCCCATCGGCTATGCGGATGGCTATCCTCGGCACGTGCGCGGGGCGTCGGTGCTGCTCGCCGGCCGGCGCGTCCCCGTGATCGGCGCCGTTTGCATGGACATGTTGATGATCGACGTAACTGACCTGCCCGAATCCGTTCTGGGCGGCCCCGTCACGCTCATCGGGGCCGACGGCGCCGCCGCGATCACCGTCGACGAGCTGGCGGGCTGGGCGGGGACGATCAACTACGAAATCCTGTGCGGCATCTCGAAACGCGTCCCGCGGGTCCTACGCGACGCCGCCGCGATCCACCTTCCCCGGGCTCCCCTCGCGGTCACCCCATGAGCGTGTCTTCCTCGGTCGACGACCCGCCCGGCAAAGCCGAGGCGGGTAACGCGATAGCCGCGGCGCTGCTGGAAGCCGCGGTGGCGCCGGTCCGCGGCGTGCTGCGTTACGCCGGCGTGCACGCGATCCTCCTGGGGCAGGCGATGGCCGGTCTGTTCCGCAAACCCTTCCGCCTCCGGCTGTACCTGGAACAGGCGCAGTTCATCGGGGTCGGGTCGCTGCCGATCATCTGCCTGGTCGGCTTCTTTTCGGGCGCCGTGTCGGCCCAGCAGGCGATCGCCGCGCTCCGCATCTTCAATCAAGAACGCTTCGTCGGCGCGACAGTCGGCTTGTCGCTGGCCCAGGAGCTGGCTCCTGTCTTTTGCGCCCTCATGATCACGGCGCGCGCCGGCTCCGGAATGGCCACCGAGCTCGGGTCGATGCGCATCACGGAGCAGATCGACGCCCTGACCACGTTCGCCGTCGATCCGGTCCAGTACCTGGTGACGCCCCGGATCGTCGCTTCAATCTTGATGATGCCGATCATGACGATGGTGTTCAACATCGTCGGCCTGTGCGGCGCGTACCTCTATTCGATTTATCTCGAGCACATCGATCTGGGCCAGTTCATCCAGCAGTTCACCTACTGGACGGATCCCAAGGACTACGTCATCGGCGCCTGCAAGGCGGCCGTGTTCGGGCTGACGCTGTCCGTCGCCGCCTGCTATGAGGGATTCAACGTGCGGGGCGGCGCGAAGGAGGTGGGCCTTGCCACGACGCAAGCCGTGGTTGCAGGCTCCGTCTCCGTCCTGGTCTCCGACTACTTCCTGATCGATATGTTCCACATCCTTTGGCCGTCGAAATCGTGACCCCGACGCCCGTGGCTCCCGACCCTCCGCCGGCGGAACGACCGCCGGCACCGCCGTCCGGGACGGAGAACCTCGCGCGCCGAGACGAGCGCTGGCAGATCCGCGTCCGTAACCTGCACAAGACGTTCGGCCCGCAGCACGTGCTCCGCGGCGTGGACCTGGACATCGAACGGGGGCGCACGAACATCATCATCGGCGGGTCGGGGCAGGGCAAGTCGGTGCTGATGAAGCACCTGATGGGGCTGCTCAAACCCGACGAGGGGGAGATCTGGGTCGACGGTGAGGACGTCGTTCCGTTCGACGAGCGCCAGATGGGGAAGCTGCGGCGGAAATTCGGGATGGTGTTCCAGTACGCGGCGCTCTTCGATTCGATGAACGTCGTCGAGAACATCGCATTTCCGCTGATCGAGCGGTACAAGCTGTCCCGTGACGAAATCATGGAGCGGGTCCGGGAGCTGTTGCAGCGGCTGGACCTGGCCGACGTCACCGGCATCGAGCAAAAGTTCCCCCCTGAGCTGTCCGGCGGCCAGCGCAAGCGCGTCGGCCTCGCCCGGGCGCTGATTGATCGCCCCGAGATCCTTCTTTATGACGAGCCGACCACCGGCCTCGACCCGGTCGCGACCAAGAACGTCGACGACATGATCCGGCGCACCGCCGACGACTTCGGGGTGACGTCCGTGGTCATCTCCCACGACATGGCCTCCACTTTCCGCATCGGCGATCGGATCTCGATGCTGGCGGGCGGCAAGATCATCGTCAGCGGCACGTCCGCCGAGGTGCTGGCCAGCCGGCGGCCCGAGCTGCGCGAGTTCATCGAAACCTCGGGTCTGGTCCCGCGGGAGGCGAAGGCGTGAGGCGTAGCTGGGCGTCCGTCACCGTCGGCGCGCTGGTCCTGGTCGTGTTCGGCCTCAGCTACTTCCTGATCCGCTCGACCAGCGAGCACGGCGCCAGCTCGAAGGGGCTCAGCGTGTATGGGCTGTTCCACGACGCGTCGGGCCTCTTCGAGAAGTCGCGCGTGCAGACCGCCGGCATCGCAGTCGGCGAGATCACCGGCCGCACGCTGGATCCGGCGACCGCCCGGGCCAAGATCTCGGTTCGCATGAACCCCGGCATCACCCTTTACGAAAACGCGGTCGTCTCCAAGAAGTCGGCCTCTTTGCTGGGCGAGTTCTACCTGGAGATCGATCCCGGCACGCCCATCGCGGAGATCAACGGGCAGCGCCATCAGATGCGCGTCCTTCAGAACGGCGACCAGATCAAGAACGTCCGCGAGCCGGTGGCGGTGGGCGAGATCATGGACAACGTCGGCTCGCTGCTGCCGATCCTGCACGACATTCTCGAGGACGTGCGGCGCCTGACGTCGGGCACCATCACGGACATCGCCGACAACGTGAACAAGCTGATCGAGACGAACTCCGTCGTGCTCGAGCGGCTGCTGAACCGGGTGGACACGATCGCCGCCAACGTCGAGGGGGTCACCACGTCGGAGGCCGGCGACGTCAAGGAGTCGATCAAGAACGTCCGGGAGATCACCGAGTCGATCAAGTCGCTCATCGGCACGACGCAAGGGCAGGTGGCCGGCACCGGCAACAAGGTTCAAGGGTCGATCGATCGCCTGCAGGCGACGCTGGATAACCTCGACAAGTCGATGCACAACATCGAGTCGATCACCGAGCACATCGACAAGGGCGAGGGGACCGTCGGCCACCTCGTCAACGACGACACGATCGCGCGCAACGTCGAGGACATCACGGAGAACGCCAGCACGTTCGTCCGCGGCATCACCAAGCTGCAAACGATCGTGGGGTTGCGCAGCGAGTACAACGTGCTCGCTCGCACCTTCAAGAATTACCTGTCGGTCACGCTGATGCCGCGGCCCGACAAGTTCTACCTGATCGAGCTCATCGAGGACCCGCGCGGCTATTCGAACACGGTGACCACCGCGACCCAGAGCTCGAAGGACGGCTTCGTGAGCGCCACGACCGTCACCACCACGGACCAGCTACGGTTCTCGCTGATGTTCGGCAAGCGCGTCGGTCCCGTGGCTGGACGGTTCGGCGTGAAGGAGTCGACCGGCGGCTTCGGCGGCGACCTCTTCATGTTCGACGATCACCTGGTGCTGTCCGTCGACGTCTTCAATTTTGCGGCCTCGAACGTCAACCAGTACCCGCGCGTGAAGACGACCGTCGCCTACAACCTCTGGAACAAGATGTTTTATTTGATCGGTGGCGCGGACGACCTCCTCAACTTCAAGGGTGTCGCCAGCAACACGGGGCGCGGCGCGGCGGGCGCGGGCGGCGGGTTCGACTACTTCTTCGGGGGTCAGCTCGTGTTCAACGACGAGGACCTGAAGTCGCTTCTGCTGTTCGGCGGCGGCGCGGCCGCCGGCAACGCGTCCAAGTAGCGGCGAGCCAGAAGTGCCGGCGCGTCATGGGCTGAGCCGCGCAGATACCTGCTTGGCTTGACTCCGAGGGGCTCCTTCCTATAGTAACTCACCCTCCGGCCGCCGGGCCGGCGGGGTCGTGTGCAAAATGCGGTTTAAAATCAACGAGATCGGCCCTGAGGGGCTGCCGCTCCACGTCCCGGTGACGGCCGAGTGGGTTGCGGCAGCGTGTCCGGACGTCGAGCTCCGCCCCGGACCCGCGGGGCTGGCGCTGGACGGCCGCCTCGAGAAAATGGGCGAAGACTTCCTGCTGCGGGCCCAGCTCCACGGCGAGGTCGAGAGCGTCTGCGCGCGCTGCCTCGAGCCGGCGCGGGTTCCGATCAACGTCCCGATCGCCGTGACCTTCGTTTCGACGGAGTCCGACGACACGGAAGACGAGGACAAGGACCCGGACGTCATCGCCTTCAAGGGCGGCGACATCGACGTCGGCGACGAGATCCGCGACGAGCTCCTGCTGGCGGTGCCCATCAACCCGCTCTGCCAGGAGTCGTGCAAGGGGCTCTGCGACGTGTGCGGTCAGAACCGGAATCTGTCGGCCTGCACGTGCAAGGCGCAACCCGCCGCCACCGCGCCGTTCGCGGCGCTGGCCAAGCTGAAACTCTCGAACTCATAAAAGAAAGAAAGGCATCGATCCATGGCCGTTCCGAAGAGAAGGCAGTCCAAGTCGCGCTCCGCGATCCGGCGCGCGCAGGTGATGAAGAAGAGCGTCCCTAGCTTCGTCCCGTGCCCCCGTTGCGGCGAGCCCAAGCGGTCGCACCGGATGTGCGCTGGCTGCGGCTACTACCGCGACCGGCTGGTCATCGCGCCCAAGGAAGAAGAGCAGGCCTGACCCGCGCGCCGCGTCCCCGCTCGTAAATGCCGCGAATCGCCGTCGATGCCATGGGCTCCGACGCCGCCCCTCGAGTCGAGGTGGAGGGCGTGGTGGCCGCCGTGCGCGCGCGCGGCATCAACGTCATACTGGTCGGTGACGAGTCGCGGCTGCGCGCCGAGCTGAAGGCGCTGGGCGCCGAGAAGACGTCGATCGTCGTGCGGCACGCGCCGGACGTGATCACCATGCACGACCCGCCGTCCATGGCGGTGAAGCAGAAGAAGAAGTCCTCGATGCGGATCTGCTTCGACCTCGTCAAATCGGGGGAGGCGGACGCCGTCGTGTCGGCCGGCAACTCGGGCGCCATGATGGCCTGCGGCCTGTTCGTGCTGGGGCGCCTGCCCGGCGTCGAGCGGCCCGCCATCGTGACCACGTTCCCGACGCGAACGGGTGAATGCGCGCTGCTGGACGTGGGCGCCAACGTCGACCCGAAGCCGGCGGTGCTGGCCCAGTTCGGCGTGCTCGGCTCGGTGTACGCGCGCCTGCTGCACGGTAAGTCGCGGCCCAAGGTCGGCCTGCTGTCGAACGGTTCGGAAGAGCACAAGGGGACGGCGTTGACGCGCGAAGCCCACCAGATCCTGTCACGCGTCGAGGTGATGCCCGAGGCGGCGTTCAGCTACGTCGGCTACATCGAGGGACGCGACATCTTCGAAGGGAAGACCGACGTGGTGGTGACGGACGGCTTCACCGGCAACGTCGTGCTGAAGGGGGTCGAAGGGGCCGCCGAGACGATGCTCGGCATGGTGCGCGAAGAGGTCGCGCGTTCGGGGCCGCTGGCGCGCGTGGGCGCGGCGCTGATGCGAAGCGCGTTGCGCCGGCTGCGCAAGCGGATCGACTACGCCGAGCATGGCGGCGCTCCGCTGTTGGGCGTCGAGGGTGTCGCGTTGATCTGCCACGGCGGGTCCAGCGCCATCGCCCTCGAGAACGCCGTCTACGTCGCGGATCGGTTCGCGCAGCTGCGCCTCGGCAAGGAGCTCTCCGCGGCTGTGGCTCAGCACGCCGCGCTGTGGGAAGCGGCCGCCGTGCCGCCGCCGGCCGCGGGCGCGGGGGCGATCTCGTGATCCGCAGCCGAATCATCGGGACAGGTCGCGCCGTTCCGGAACGGGTGCTGACCAACGAAGACCTGGCGAAGATGGTCGACACCTCCGACGCCTGGATCACCGAGCGAACCGGGATTCGCCAGCGGCACATCCTCGAGGAGTCGCGCGCGGCCAGCGACCTGGCCACGGACGCGGCGCGCGCCGCGTGCCTGAAGGCCGGCGTCGATCCCGCCACCGTCGACTGCATCATCGTGGGGACCGTCACCGGCGACTGTCCGTTCCCGGCGACGGCCACGTTCGTTCAGAAGAAGCTTGGTGCCGCGTCGGGTGGGTGCGCCTTCGACCTGTCCGCCGCCTGCGCCGGGTTCCTCTACGGCGTCTCGATCGCCGACGCGTTCATCCGCACCGGCCAGTTCAAGCGCGTGCTGGTCATCGGGGTCGAGGTCCTGTCCCGGATCGTCGACTGGTCCGATCGCGCGACCTGCGTCCTTTTCGGCGACGCCGCCGGCGCCGTTTTGATGAGCGCGTCGGACGGTCCTTCCGGGCTGCTGTCCACGCATCTCTTCGCCGACGGCTCCCAGGCCGAGATCCTGTGGCAGCCGGTGGGCGGAAGCCGCGAGCCGGTGACGCCTGAAGCGCTGGCCGCCAGACGGCAGTACGTGCAAATGAACGGACGCGAGGTTTACAAGCACGCGGTCCGGAACATGGCCGCCGGCGCGCGTATCGCGCTGGAGGCCAATGGCCTCAACCCGGGCGACGTGACCTGGGTGATCGCGCATCAGGCAAACCTGCGCATCCTGGAAGGTGTCTCGGAGCGGGTCGCAATCCCGATGTCGCGCTTCTTCACCAACGTCGACCGCTACGGCAACACGTCGTCCGCGTCGGTGCCGATTGCCCTGGACGAGGCGGTCGAGCAGGGGAAGGTCAAGCCGGGTGACGTTCTGCTGTTCGCTGCGCTGGGCGGCGGGCTGGCCTGGGCGTCGGCGATCGCGAGGTGGTGACCAGCATGGGCACGCAACTCGATACCGTCGACGCCAGCCTCGCGTTCCTGTTTCCCGGCCAGGGCTCGCAGAAGGTGGGCATGGGCCGCGCGTTGCACGACGCACACGCCGAGGCGCGTGCCGTGTTTGCCGAGGCCGACGCGGCGCTCGGATACCCGCTCAGCAAGCTTTGCTTCGACGGACCAGAAGAGCAGCTGACCCTGACCGCCAACGCCCAGCCGGCCATTCTCACGGTCAGCGTGGCGGCGTTGCGCGTGCTGCGCGCGCGTACCGGGTTGCAGCCGGCGGTCGTTGCCGGTCACTCGCTGGGTGAGTACAGCGCGCTGGTCGCGGCGGGCGCGTTGCGCTTCTCGGACGCGGTCCGGCTGGTTCACCTGCGCGGAAAATTCATGCAGGAGGCGGTTGCGCCCGGTCTCGGTGCGATGGCCGCCATCCTGGGACTTTCGGCAGACGACATCGCTGCCGTGTGCCGCGAGGTGGCGGGCGGTGAAGTCGTGAGTCCGGCCAACCTGAACGGCGGGAGCCAGGTCGTCATTGCCGGGCACAAGGCAGCCGTCGATCGCGCCTGCGTTGCGCTGAAGGCCAAGGGCGCCAAGCGCGCCGTTCCGCTGGCCGTGAGCGCGCCGTTCCATTGCGCGCTCATGCAGCCCGCCGCCGAGCGCCTGGGCGCCGAGCTGGCGCGAGTCGAGTTCGCGGCGCCGGCGGTCCCCGTCGTCACCAACGTCGAGGCGGAGCCGAATCGGGACGCCGGCCGCATTGCCGAGTTGCTCACACGGCAGGTGACGGCGCCGGTCCGCTGGGAAGAATCGGTGCAGCGGCTGGCGGGAATGGGCGTTCGCCGCGCGCTGGAGGTGGGGGCGGGCAGCGTTCTGGCCGGCCTCCTGAAACGAATCGCGCCCGAGATCGCGGTGCTGTCAGCGGGTGATCCCGACGCGATCGCGTCGCTGGAAACGGGGGCCTCACATGGGTGAGCTGGACGGCAAGGTGGCACTGGTCACGGGTGCATCGCGCGGGATCGGCCGCGCCATCGCGATCGCGCTGGGCAGTCGCGGCGCGAAGGTCGTCGTCAACTACACCGCCAACGAGGCGGCGGCCGGCGAAGCCGTGGCCGCTGTCCAGGCCGCGGGCGGCACAGCCATCAGCAAGCGGTTCGACGTTTCCGTCCCGGCCGAGGTCGACGCGGCCATCCGGGATGTTGCGGCCGACGGTGGGCTTCACATTCTGGTCAACAACGCAGGCATCGCGGTCAACGCGCTGGTGCTGGGCGGCAAAGACGCGGATTGGAAACGCGCCATCGACGTCAATTTGAACGGGACCTACTACTGCACGCGCGCGGCGTTGCGTTCGTTGATGAAGGCGCGCGACGCCGGACGCATCATCAACATCACCTCGATCACCGCCGAGACCGGCTCGGCGGGACAGGCTCCGTACGTGGCCGCCAAGGCCGGCGTCATCGGTTTGACCAAGACGCTCGCGCGCGAGTATGCGTCGCGCGGCATCACCGTCAACGCGGTGTCCCCGGGCTACATTGAAACCGACATGACCGCGGCCGATTTGCCGGCGGCGCGCCGCGAGGAACTTCTGAAGACGATCCCGCTTGGGCGCGTCGGTCAGCCATCCGACGTGGCGGCGGCCGTCGCGTACCTGGCTGGCCCCGGCGCCGCCTACGTGACGGGGCAAGTCTTGCGCGTCAACGGCGGCCTTTTCATGTAAGGTACGCCGCTCGTTACCCCCAAGAACCACTGCAAATCGAGAGGAATCAAAGGAACATGGCTGACGACATCGCAGAGCGCGTCAAGAAAATCATCATCGAACAGCTAGAGGTTGCGCCCGACAAGGTGAAGCCCGAAGCGTCGTTCTCCGAAGACCTGAAGGCGGACTCGCTGGCGGTCGTCGAGCTGGTGCTGGCGCTCGAAGAGCAGTTCAAGCTGGAGATCCCCGACGAGGACACCGAGAAGATCAAGACGGTCGGGGACGCAATCAACTACATCAAGTCACACGCGAAGTAACCGCGGCCGCCGCCGCAACGCCGGGAGATAAAATGGCACGTAGAGTCGTCGTCACCGGAATCGGGCTCGTCACGCCGATCGCCGTCGGCACCGAGGAGACGTGGCAGGGGTTGCTGGCGGGCCGGTCCGGGATCGGTCCGATCACGCATTTCGATCACACCGCGTTCGCGACGCACTTCGCGGGCGAGGTGAAGAACTTCGAGCCGACCCGCTGGATGACAGCGCGCGAGGCGAAGACGTTCGACCCCTTCGTGCAGTACGCGATGGCGGCCGGATCGCTGGCCGTCGCCGACTCCGGGCTGGAGATCTCCGGTGAGTTCGCCGAACGGGTCGGGTGCTTCGTCGGCGCCGGCCTGGGCGGCGTGACCACGATCGAAGCGACGTGCAAGACACTGTGGGAGAAGGGGCCCCGGCACGGGTTTTCCCCCTTCTTCGTTCCGATGATCATCGTGAACCTGGCGTCGGGCAACCTGTCGATCAGGTTCGGCGCCAAGGGGCCGAACCTTTCGCAGGTATCCGCCTGCTCGACGGGCACGCACGCGATCGGTGATGCGGCGCGGATCATCGAGCGCGGTGATGCCGACGCGATGATCTGCGGCGGCACGGAGGCGACGGTGACCCCGCTGGGTGTCGGCGGCTTCAACGCCATGCGGGCGCTGTCCACGCGCAACGACAACCCGCAGGGCGCGTCACGGCCGTTCGACAAGGATCGTGACGGATTCGTGATCGCCGAAGGCGCTGGCATCCTGGTGATCGAGGAGCTGGAGCACGCCAAGGCGCGCGGCGCGAAGATCTACGGCGAGGTGCGGGGCTACGGCCTCAACGCCGACGCGCACCATATCACGTCGCCGGCGCCGGAGGGCGAGGGCGCCCAGCGCTGCATGAAGCTGGCGCTGAAGGATGCGAAGCTGTCGCCCAGCGACATCGGCTACATCAACGCGCACGGCACGTCGACGAAGATCAACGACGCGACGGAGACGCTGGCCATCAAGAAGGTGTTCGGCGACCACGCGCGCAAGGTGATGATCAGCTCGACCAAGTCGATGACCGGTCACATGCTGGGCGCGACCGGCGGCGTCGAAGCGGCGGTCTGCGCGATGGTCGTGGCGCGCGGGATGATTCCCCCGACGATCAACTACACGACGCCCGACCCGGACTGCGATCTCGACTACGTCCCCAACACCGCCCGTGAGGTGCGCGTGCAGCACGCGCTCACCAACAGCTTCGGATTCGGTGGGACGAACGCCTGCCTGGTCCTGAGCCGCTACGCCTGAGATAGACGCCGCGGCTCAGGGCGCTCTAGTCACTAAGAAGAAGAGAGCTCGGCTTCGGCCTGCAGCCAGTCCTGCTCGTGGTAGCCGTCGAGGCCGCCACGCTGCAGGTACAGCTCGTAAGATCGCTTGGCGATCGCTTCGTACGACGGCGCCGTCTTGCTGGCCGACGCTGTCGCGCTGCTTTCGGTCGCCTGCTTCGAGCTGGCCTTCGCGGCCTTCGGCGCCGAGGTCTTCTCCCCTTTGACTGTCTTCCGCCCGGTGGTGTTCATGGGTCGATCTTATAGGCCCACCGTTTTGTTGCCGCAAAAAAACTGAGCGTCAATTCGACCCAACTGCGGATGCTGGGATTGTTTCCGAATTGTCAGTAAACAGCTCACTCTCTTCTTCCAGCTCGTCCGCAATCGCGACAACGAGGCCAATGGCCAAATCGTGCGGCAGATGAACGTCGCTGGTCATCACTTCAGCGAGCGTGAATGACCAACGGCGATCGCTCTTAGCCCAATCGACGATTTCCTGTGGGGCCTCGATTTGCCGCCGGGCCAGCTCGTAGAGCTCCGCGCGGTGTTGAACACGGCGCATCTCGAGACGGAGATCCTGGATCAGCTTCGCGAGTTTCTTTGGCTGAGGCGGGCTCACAACCTCCCAGAAATCTGGGAACGGCAATTGCGCTCGCAACCCCTCGCCATGCGAATTCCTCGCAACTACCTTGAGTTGTGCCGGACCCCAAGCAGGGGTTCCAACAATTGAGAAACGGGGGACAGTGCAATGGACGGGTGGGGAATTGCGAAAATTACCTGGGCGGGCGCGTTCGCCGGGTTGCTGTTGACCAGCGGAGCAGCTCGCGCGGAAGATCCCTTCGGTGCCGCGGCGCCCGCCACGGACGTGGCGCCTTCAGCCGATCACGTACGGTCGAATACCGAGCCGCCTCCCTTTGATGCGAACAGCGCCGAGGCGGCGCGCGCCCGGAAGCAGGCTGCGGCGCAGGCAAAGCTGGCGCCGCCCAAGCCTGCGCCAGCGCGCCCGGTGGCGCGCACGACTGTTCCAACCGCGCCGGCCGCTGATCGTCAGCCGGCCGCACCGGCGGGCGAAAATCCGAGGACCGCGCAGGTGACGGCCACGCCACTCGGCCACCCCGTCACGGCTACGCCGTTCGCGCGGCCGCCGGCCGCGACGCCCGCTGCCCCGCCCGTGACGGCGACGCCGACGGGTACGCCGGTGACCGCCACGCCCGCGAGGGGTAGCAACTGGGTCGATCCGTTCGCTCCGGCGGGCACTAACGCCCCGGCTGTGCCGTCGGTGACCGCGACGTCACCCGTCATGCCGGACACCGCCACGCCGCCGGACCGGCCGCAGGCGGCCAGCCCCGCCGGCCCGGATACCGTCGGCGCCGCGGCCACCACCCCCGCGGCGCCGGCGGCCACGCCGGCGCCCCCGGACCTCGATGCCACGGGCAGCAACCGCGTCCAGAACGTCGTGCCGACGGTCATCGGCGTCGATTCGATGGGCAATTCCAGCGGCGCGGCACCACCGGCGGCCGCCCCGGATGTCACCGGCTCGGGGGCCACGGCGCCGGCCGCGGGCCCCGCGCCGGCGGGTGGCGCCGAGGACGCGCCGCTTCCCCCGTCGTTCGAGAACGGCAGCGCCCCGTCCGCGCCGCCGTCGCCCTAGCGGGCGCCCGGCGCGATCGCCGCTTCGACGTCCTCGAGGCGCTTCGGGATGGCCGCGGTCAGCACCTCGCGGCCTGCCTCGGTGACCAGCACGTCGTCCTCGATGCGGATGCCGCGCACGTCGCGAAACTGGGCCAGGCGCGCGCGGTCCAGCCTGTCGCGCGCCACGCCCGACAGCGCGGGTTTATCGAGGATCGCCGGCGCCAGATACAGCCCTGGCTCGACGGTGACCGCCATCCCCGGCAAGAGGTCGCGGTCCAGGCGCAGTGCGCTGAGGCCGAACTGCGTGGCGCGCTGCCGGCCCGGGGCGTAGCCGGCGCGGTCGCCCAGATCCTCCATGTCGTGCACGTCGAGTCCCAGCAGGTGCCCGACACCGTGGGGAAACAGCAGCGCGACAACGCCGTCCTCGGCCAGCGCGATCGGGTCGCCGCGCAGGATGCCCAGGTCGACGAGCCCGGCCGCGAGCGCCTGCGCCGCGATCCGGTGGACGTTCAGGTACCGCGTTCCCGGGCGCACGGCGGCGATTGCCTGGCGCTGGGCTTCCAGCACCAGCAGGTAGAAGTCCCGCTGGGTCGGTGAGAAGCGCCCCGACACTGGCCAGGTCCGCGTGACGTCGCCCGCCCAGCCGCCTTGTGTTTCTGCCCCGACATCCGCCAGCAGCAGGTCGCCCGCCGCCAGCTGCTGGTCGGAGCGACCGCTGTGCAGGATCTCTCCATGCGGCGTCACGATGGACGGGTACGCCGTCGTCATCCCGCGCGCCGCGAGCTGGGCCTCCATCGCTGCCCGGACGACCCAGGCGTGCTGGCCGGCGCGGGTCGCGGCCATGCCGGCGCGGTGAGCCGCCGCCGTGGCGTCGGCGGCCAGGCGCAGCTCGGCTATCGCCGCGTCGTCGTGCTGGAGCCGCAGCGCGATCATCGCCTCGGCGAGCGGAACGTCCAGCACGTCCACCTGTCCGGCGCGGATCTCGCGTCCCAGCATCCGGCTCTGTTCCAGGCAGGTCTCGGCGTCGGGCGCGGGTAGGGTGGCCACCGCGCGTCCGCGCAGGCTGGCGGCGAGGCGCGCGAACGGGCGGACCGGGCAGCCCGTCGCGGCGGCGATCTGGTCCTGGGTGAGCGGCGCGCCTTCCCACAGCGCCTGATCCGGGTGCGAATCGGGGACGTAAAGCGTGAACGCGGCGCCGTCGTAGACCCCCATCGCACCCGGCAGGGGCAGCCCGAACAGGTACAGGAAATGGCTGCTGGCCCGGTACGGATAGAGGTTGGCCGCGTAGTTGCGCGGGCGCGGAACGCCGGCCGCAATCAGGGCGGGCCGGGTCCCCAGCAGGCGCGCCAGCTTGGTCCGGCGCGCTTCCAGATGTGCCTGCGACGCCATGCCGCCATTATAGACGCCCAGCCGCCCCAGCTGCCCGCTAAGGTCGGGGGCGCGGCGGCTTCGGCGGGGGCGGTCGCGCGGTGGCACCGTCCTCGGGCCAGGCGTGCTTTGGGTACCGGCGTCCCAGCTCCCGTCGCAGCGCTGGATAGTGCTGGCGCCAGAAGCCGGCCAGGTCGCGGGTCACCTGCACGGCGCGGCCGTTCGGCGCCAGCAGATGAACCGTCAGCGGAACGCGCCCGCCGGCGATCGCGGGTGCCGCGGTGGTCCCGAAGAAGTCCTGCAGGCGTGACTCGATCCAGGGCGGGGCGGCGGCCTCGTAGTGCACCGCCGCGGTGCGGCCGGCACCCAGCGGCACGCGTGACGGCGCGAGCGTCTCCAACGCCCGGCGTGCGTCGTGTGACAGCGACGCCAGGATCGTCGACGCGAGGTCGGCGCCCGGGGCCGCGAGGTCGGCGAACCCGACGCGGCCGACGCACGCCATGCGGACCAGCTCCGTCAGCGCGTCTGCGCCCAGGTCGGGCAGGGGGGCTTCGGGGACGTGCTGGCGCACGAAAGCGATCCGCTCCAGCAGCGCCGGAATGTCTTCTCCGCCCGGCAGCCGCGCGATGCCGCGCGCCAGGGCCGCCTCGGCAAGGAGGCGCGCCGTCTCGTCGTCGGCCGGCGCCGGGCCGGTGCGCGCGTCGAGCATCAGCCCGCCATAAGCCAGCCCGCTGGTCTGCTCGATCCGCTCGGTCTGGCTGTTGAAGGCCCGCCGGTCGACGTCGGTCACCCGCTCGGGGAAGAGGTCCAGCAGCCACTCGGGCTCGATGCGGGCGCTCAAACGGACCTGCGGGCGGGCGGTGCCGGCGCGTCCAGCCCGGCGCGCGTCGACGACGTCCAGCGCGACCAGCCATGCGCCGGGCTGAGCGCGGCCGACCTCGGCGCTGCCGCCGCCGGCGAAGACGACCGTGTTGCCGTCCGGGTCGCGCCGGTGCGCCACCCGATCCGGAAAGCCTGCCAGCAGCGCCATCTCCACCGCAGTTCGACGTTCCTCAGGCGCGGCCGGCGGCAGGCTGCCCAGCAGCTGGCGCCGCGCCCGACGGGTCTCTTCGACGGCGCGCCCGTCCAGCTCCAGGCGGCGAAGGACGTCCGGCCGGAACCGCTCGCGCTCGGCGTCGCGGAAGGCTTCGATCAAGTCACCGACGTCCGCGCCGCGTTCGTACTCGACGGGACCGGCGCTGAACGACGCGCGCGCCGTGCGCCGGATGTCCCGCTCGGCAATCAAGGTGGCGGCCAGCGCGGCGTCGTCCGCGCAGCCGCCGCTCTGTCCAGCAACCACGATGCGCGCCAGGCGCGGATGCGTGGGCAGCGGCTGCATCCGCCGGCCGATCGCGGTCAACCCCTGGGCATCCACGGCGCCCAGCTCCGCCAGCAGCGCGCGCGCCGCGCCCCAGGCCGCCGCCGGTGGCGCCTCGAGCCAGTCGAGGTCGGCGGCGTCGTGAACGCCCAGCGCGGCCAACGTCATCGCCAGCTCGGCGAGGTCCGCCCGCGCGATTTCGGGGACGTCGTAGGCCGGCCGCTGCTCGAAGTCGTGACGCGTGTAGAGGCGCAGCGCGCGCCCCGGCCGCGTCCGCCCGGCACGCCCGGCGCGCTGCTCGGCCGACGCGCGGCTCACCTTGGCGACCGTCAGCGCCGGCAGCCCCGTCCACGGCGAGTGCGCCGCGACCCGCGCCACGCCCGAGTCGACGACGGCCACCACGCCCTCGACGGTGATCGAAGATTCGGCGACGTTCGTCGCCAGCACGATCTTCCGCCGGTCCGCCGGACCGATCGCGCGGGCCTGCTCGTCGAGCGGCATGTCGCCGTGCAGCGGCAAGATCGCGAGCCCGCCCGCCTGCGGCAGCTCGGCCAGCGCGGTCTGCGCACGCCGGATCTCGGACGCGCCCGGAAGAAAAACCAGGATGTCGCCGTTTGGTTCTTCGCGTAGGACGTTGCGGACCGCGGTGGCCACGCGCCGTTCCAGCGGCCGATCGTCGGCGGCCTCCGCCGGTGACAGGTGCTCGACCGCGACGTCGAACCGCCGCCCTTCGGCGCGCACCAGCGCGGCGCCGCGGCCACTGCCGGCCAGGAACGCCCGCGCCGGCTCCGCGTCCAGCGTGGCCGACATCGCGACCACGACCAGGTCTGGCCGGTTCGTCGCACGCAGGCGGCGCAACCAGGCCAGCGCCAGGTCCGTCGCCACGTGACGTTCGTGCATCTCGTCCAGCACCACCGCCGCGACGTCCCGCAGCGACGGGTTGCCCAGCAGCTTTCGCACGAACAGACCCTCGGTGACGAACCGGATCCGCGTGCGCGGCCCGGATGCCTCGTCGAAGCGGACGCTGTAGCCGACGGTCTCGCCGACGCGTTCGCCGCGTTCGCCGGCGACGCGCGTGGCGGCCATCCGCGCCGGCAAGCGCCGCGGCTCCAGGACCCAGATCTCCCCGGCGGCGCCCAGGCCCGCGTCGAGCAAAGCCGACGGCACGCGCGTGGTCTTGCCGGCGCCGGGCGGCGCCTCGATGACGACGGCGCCGGCCTCGGCAACGGCGCGCGTCACCGCGGGCAGAACCTGATCGATCGGAAGCGGCGTCAAGCCGGGGCGCCCGGCCGTCGATGAATGGCCCACGTGCTGAGACAACCCTCTCACGTTGTGACAAAAGGTGGGTGAAGAGGCGACAAGGATCTTCCCCGGCGATCGGGGTATGAAGGACGGCGGGTGATGATTCGCTGCACAACGTGCGGGCGGCGTCTGAACGACCGCGACGGGTCGTCGGCCGCGGTCTGCCCCGCGCACGGCGCCCAGGCGCTGGCCCCCGAGCCGATCGAGGAGACGGTCCCGTTCGTGGTGGCGCCGCCGGACCTCCCCATCTTCCGCGTCCGCAAGACGCTGGGGCAGGGGGGCTTCGGCGCCGTCTTCCTGGCCGAGCGGATCTCGGACGGCCAGCTGGTCGCCATCAAGGTCGCGCGCGCCGACAACGCCTCCGCGGGCGAGAGCCTGATGCGCGAGGCGTACGCGCTTTCGGCCATCGGACCGCCGCACGTGCCGGCCGTCTTCGACAAGGGGATGTTGGACGACGGGGCCGCCTACGTCGTCATGGAATTCGTGAAGGCGCCGCTCCTGACGGGGCGCCTGAGGGGCCGCGCCGAGCCGATGCCGCTGGACGAGTTCGCGCGCGACGCGACGGCGATCCTGGGCGCGGTCGAGACGGCGCACCAGCGGGGCTTCGTCCACTGCGACCTCAAGCCCGAGAACATCTTCATCGACGAGAGCGGGAACGCCCGTCTCTTCGACTTCGGGTTGGTGCGCGGCATCGAGGGCGGCGCCGAGCGGATGGAATCGACGAAGGAAGAGGGGCCGGCCGGCACGCCCGAATACATGTCGCCCGAGCAGTGCGAGGGGCGCCTGGATCTCGACGCGCGCAGCGACATCTACGCCCTGGGCGCGATGTTCTACGAGATGCTGGCCGGCGCGCCGCCGTTCTGGGGCAACCCGGTCGAAGTCCAGCAGAGCCACCGCAGCCGGCGCCCGCCGCCCATGTCGCGCCGGGTGGAGGTCGCACCGGCGCTGGAAGATGCGGTGATGCGTTGCCTGGCGAAGGACCCGGACCGCCGCCCCGCCAGCATCGCCGAGCTGCGCCGGGCGCTGCAGGCCGGCCTGGTCGCCGAACGCGCGCGCCGGGCCACGGCTGATGCCGCGCCTGTTCCGGCAGCGGCCGCGCCGCCGGTCAGCGATGTCGCGACGGCACCGGCGGCGCTCGCCGCCGCCAAGCCGGCCGCCCCCGCCCGCGAACGGCGGGCCGTCGCGCTGCTGTTCTTCGAGACCAAGGGGAACGTGGCCGCCGTCCGCGAGGCCATGTCGATCGTGGGCGCGCAGCTCGCGCACACCGCCGCCGCCCAGTACGTCCTGGCGTTCGGTCACGAGGTCGGCGACAACCCGACCCGCGCCGCGGCCAGCGCCGGCGAGATGTTCGTGGCGCGCGGCATCGCCAAGCGCGTGCTGGTCGATCTGGCGTCGGTCTCGGTGCAGGCCCGCCCCGACGGGACGCGCCGGTATCAGAGCCCCCTCTTCGCGAAGAAAGAGCAGTACCCGGGCGAGACGGATCCCGAGGGAGTGCTGCTTTCCCCGGCCGCTCAGGAGGTGTTGCCCGACGTCGCCGTCGACGTCGTCCCGGGACCGCGCGGCCTGGCCAAGCTGAAGAAGGCGCAGGAGGCCACCGAGCGCACCACGACCCGGATGGGCGTGGCCCCGCTGGTCGGCCGCGACGACCTGCTGCGAACGATGCTGGAAAGCGCGCGCGGCGCGGCCGCCGGGCCGAAGCCCACGATCTTCACGCTGCTGGGCGGCGCCGGCTACGGCAAGACGCACCTCGCGCAGATGCTGGTGCAACACCTGGAGGTGGTGCCCACGTTCCAGACGATGTTCGTTCGCGCCAAGGAGGTGCTGGGCGGCGTCGAGGAGCAGACCACTCGCGAGCTGATGCGCGCGACTCTCGGTTTACCTGACGCGGCCCCGCCCGATCTGGGGCGCGCGCTCTTGGCCGACAAGCTGGGCGTCGAGCTGGCGCGGGACGTCTGGGCGGGGGTCGCCGTGTCGATGGGCTGGGCCCCGCCGGAGCATCCCGAGCTGCGGGCCGCCGCCGCGGCGCCTGGCGCCTTGCGCTCGATGGCGGCGCGCGCGGCCGGCGAGGGGCTGCGCCTCAAGGCCCGCACGCGACCGCTGGCGCTGATCATCGAGGATGCCCATTTCGTCACCGAGACGGCGCTGGACGCGCTGGAGTACGCGGCGCTGTCCGAGGCGGCGGGGCCGATCTGGATCTGC
>JBJMQQ010000194.1:0-14407 GCA_045802645.1 Polyangia bacterium | reverse complement strand
GGCCAAGTACATGATTCAACGAGGAGTGCAGCCTGGCTAAGCTAGGGGGCGCGTGGGGGGCTGGTCGCGGCCACCCCAGGTAGCTCGTAACGCAACAGGCGGACCTCGAGGGGGCCGTTGAAGAGGCGGTGCGAGATGGCCGGCTTGCGGCGCATTTCCCGCGTCCACAGCGGGTTCCCGGACAGGACGACCACGCCCCACCCGCCGAAGCGCTCGAACGCTTCCACCAGGCCCCGGTAGAGGCCAACCAGCTTGAGGGTCTGGACGTGCTCCTCACGGCGCGCCGCCTCGTCGCCGGCGCCCATCAGCCGCTCGCCGTAGGGCGGATTGACGACGACGTTGCCGTGGGTCCAGCGCGGCGTCAGGTCGCGCGCCTCACCCAGCTCGAACATGATGTCGCGATCGACGCCTGCGGCCGTGGCGTTCTGGCGCGCCGCCTCGAGCGCCGCGCGGAAGCGATCGGCGCACACGATGGGCGCCGGTGCCGCGGGGAGCTCGTCCGCCCTCGCCCGCTCCACCAGCCTGTCGAAGGACTGGCGCGCCGCCGCCGCGCCGAAAGACGGCCAGCGCTGAAAGCCAAACCGCCGTCGCAGACCCGGCGCGATCCGCCGCGCGACCAGCGCCTGCTCGATGGGCAATGTCCCGGAGCCCGCCATCGGATCCACGAACGGCAGCTCGGGATCGATGCGGCCGAGCGCGAGCAGCGCGGCCCCCAGGGTCTCCTTCAGCGGCGCCTCCGTCATCGCCACACGGTAGCCGCGCCGGTGCAGCGGTTCGCCCGCCATATCCAGGAACAGGCGCGCGTCCGAGCCGCGCACGTGCAGCCGGATGGACACGTCGGGATCCCGGGGGTCGACGTTGGGACGCGCGCCGACCGCGTCGCGGAGCGCGTCGACCACGGCGTCCTTCACCTTCAGGGCCGCGAACCCGGAGTGGTGCAGGGCCGGGTTGTCGCTGACGTCGGCCGCCACGGCCAGCGTGGTCCGCTCGGTCAGCCACGGGCGCCAGTCGATCGCCCGCGCGCCGGCGTACAGCTCGTCGGCGGTGGCGGCCGGGAAGCGACCGAGCTCCACCAGCACGCGCATGGCCACCCGCGCGTGCAGGCACACCGCGAACCCCATCTCGAGCGGCCCCTCGAACCACACGCCCCCCATGTCCCCGCGCGCGCCCGCGATGCGCAGCGCCGCGATCTCGCGCCGCAGGGCGCCCTCTGTTCCCCGCGGACAGGTCACGAAGAAGCGCCACTTCCCGTCGCGCGGGCGGCCCGACACGTCTCGGGCCCCCGCTGCCGCGCTGTCCGGTTCTCCCGCCAGCCCCTCAGGCGAGGCCAGGTCATCGGAGGGGGCCTCGCCAGACACGACTTCGCCCCCGCTCAGGACGGGTTCAACCGAGCCGCCGCGTCCAGCCGGGCCATCGCCCAGTCGCGCCGGAGGCACAGCGCCCGGTAGGTGCCGTCCAGCTCCTGCTTCCAGCCCGCGATCTCCCCCTCGAGCTGCGCCAGATCGCGCTGGGCCGCCGCGCGATCCACCGCCGACGCGTTGAGGGCCTGATCGACCAGCACCAGCACCCGATCCGTGTTGGTGTCGGTGCCCACGACGGGCGCGACCTGCAGGAAGCCTTCGCCTACCGCCAGCGTCGCCGCCGATTGGTCGTGCAGCCGGTAGGAGAACACGCCCGGCTTCAGGGCGGCCATCAGCGGCACGTGGCCCGGCAGCACCCCGAACTCGCCGAGCAACCCGGGCGCGGTGATCTCATCGACGTTCGTATCGACGATGGACCCGCGCGGTGTGGTGACGGACAGTCGCATGACCTTGCGCGCTCTCTCTCAGGCGTTCTGCTTGGCGATCTGCTCGGCACGGGCGCGCACGTCATCGAGGCCCCCCTGCATGTAGAAGGCCTGCTCGGGCAGATTGTCGCACTTGCCGTCGACGATCTCCTTGAAGCCCGCGATGGTGTCCTTGACCTCGACGTACTTGCCGGGCGAGCCCGTGAACGTCTCGGCCACGAAGAACGGCTGGGAGAGGAACTTCTCGATCTTGCGGGCACGCGACACCGAGATCTTGTCGTCCTCCGAGAGCTCGTCCATCCCCAGGATGGCGATGATGTCCTGCAGCTCCTTGTACTTCTGCAGGACCTTCTGGACGGCGCGCGCCACGGCGTAGTGCTCCTCCCCGACGACGGCAGCGGACAGAATGGTCGAGGTCGAGTCGAGCGGGTCGACCGCCGGGTAGATGCCGAGCTCGGAGATGCGGCGCGAGAGCACGGTGGTCGCGTCGAGGTGGGCGAAGGCGGTGGCAGGCGCCGGGTCGGTCAGATCGTCGGCGGGCACGTAGATGGCCTGGACGGAGGTGATCGACCCCTTGCTGGTCGACGTGATTCGCTCTTGCAGCTCGCCCATGTCCGTGGCCAGCGTCGGCTGGTAACCGACGGCCGACGGGATGCGGCCAAGGAGCGCCGACACCTCGGACCCCGCCTGGGTGAAGCGGAAGATGTTGTCGATGAAGAGCAGCACGTCCTGCCCTTCCTCGTCGCGGAAGAACTCGGCGACGGTCAGCGCCGACAGGGCGACGCGGGCGCGGGCGCCCGGCGGCTCGTTCATCTGCCCGTAGACCAGCGCGGTCTTCGAGAGCACGGACGACCCGTCCGACAGCTTGGACTCCGCCATCTCGTTGTAGAGGTCGCGCCCCTCACGGGTGCGCTCGCCGACGCCGCCGAACACGGAGAAACCGCCGTGCTTCTTGGCGACGTTGTTGATCAGCTCCAGCATCGTGACGGTCTTGCCGACGCCGGCGCCGCCGAAGAGGCCAATCTTGCCGCCGCGGCGGTAGGGGGCCAGGAGGTCGATGACCTTGATGCCGGTCTCGAACATCTCGACGCGCACCGACTGGTCGACGAACTTCGGCGCCGGCCGGTGAATCGGCAGCATGCGGTCCGCCGACAGCGGCCCCTTCTCGTCGACCGGCTCGCCGACGACGTTCATGATCCGCCCCAGCACCGCGCGCCCGACGGGCACGGAAATGGGCTTGCCCGTGTTCTCGACCGACATGCCGCGAACCAACCCGTCGGTGGTGTCCATCGCGATGCAGCGGACGTTGTGCTCGCCCAGGTGCTGCGCCACCTCGACGACCAGGTTGCCCGGCTTGTCGCTGATCGACGGATTCGAGATCCGAAGCGCGGTGTTGATCTCGGGCAGGGTGCCGCCGGCAAACTCGACGTCGACGACCGGCCCGATGACCTGGACCACTCTCCCCTGGTTGCTGACTTGAACACTGGCGGTCATTTGCTGACTATCCTTTCAGGGCCTCGGCTCCGCTCACGATCTCCATCAGCTCCTTCGTGATGGCAGCCTGGCGGGCACGGTTGTACTGAAGCGTGAGGTTCGCGATCATCTCTTTCGCGTTGTTGGTCGCGCTCTCCATGGCCGTCATGCGGGCGCCCAGCTCGGACGCCACGGACTCCAGCAACCCACGGTAGATCTGCGACTCGACGTACATCGGCAAGAGGCCGTCCAGCAGCTTCTCCTTGGACGGTTCGTAGACGAAGTCCAGCACGTTGCCGGAGGCCTGCGCGGCGGCTGTGCCGGCGGGCGGCGCAACGGGCAGCAGCTGCTCGACGCGAACGATCTGCTGAACGGCCGACTTGAACTCGTTGAACACCAGGAAGACCGCGTCGGTCCGACCCTCGTGGAACTCGTGGGTGACGATGTGCGCCATCTCGGACGCGATGTGCGTGGCGCTCTCGGCCGTGGGGGCCGGCGTCTCGCGCGAGATCGACTGGCGGCGCCGGCGGTAGTAGTCGCGCCCCTTCTTGCCGATGATCTCCAGCGTGACCTCGCGGGCCGCCGGGTTGCCGTCCTTGGGCTCCTTGCGCTCGGCGATGAAGCGCTGCACGGCGCGGAAGATGTTGGCGTTGAACCCGCCGGCCAGGCCGCGGTCCGACGTCAGCACCACCAGCGTGATGCGCTCGGGGCTGCGCCGCTCCAGCAGCGGGTGCGCCTCGGTCCCGGCGCGCAGCGCCACCTCGGAAACGGCGTCCGCCACCGCGATCGCGTAGGGCCGGGCCGCGGTGATCGAGTCCTGCGCGCGGCGCAGGCGCGACGCCGCCACCAGCTTCATGGCGCGCGTGATCTTCTGCGTCGACTTCTTCGACGCGATCTGGGTGCGTATGTTCTTGAGGCTCGGCATCGAGGCTGTGTTACGCGGCCGCGGAGGTCTCGGGCGCGAACTCCTTGGCGAACTCGCCCAGCACGGTCTTCATCCGCCCCTGCAGCGCGTCCCACGACTTGCCGTCGTTGCCCTTGGTCCGCAGCTCGTCCCACAGCTGCTGGTGCCGCGCGCTGACGAACGCGTAGAGCTCGCGCTCGTACCGCCCCAGCGAGTCCACGGGCAGGTTGTCGGCGAAGCCGCTGGTGACGGCGAACAGGATCAGGACCTGGTTCTCGACCGGCAGCGGCTGGTACTGCCCCTGCTTCAAGAGCTCGGTCATGCGCGCGCCGCGGGCCAGCTGGTTCTGCGTCGCCTTGTCGAGGTCCGAGCCGAACTGCGCGAAAGCCGCCAGCTCGCGGTACTGCGCCAGCTCCAGCCGCAGCTTGCCGGCCACCTTCTTCATGGCGGCGATCTGCGCGGCGCCGCCGACGCGGCTGACCGAGATGCCGGCGTTCACGGCCGGGCGCTGCCCCGAGTAGAAGAGATCGCTCTCGAGGAAGATCTGCCCGTCGGTGATGGAGATGACGTTGGTCGGGATGTATGCCGAGACGTCACCGGCCTGCGTCTCGATGATCGGCAGCGCCGTCAGCGACCCGCCGCCCTCCTTGTCGGACAGCTTGGCCGCCCGCTCCAGCAGGCGCGAGTGAAGGTAGAACACGTCGCCCGGGTACGCCTCGCGGCCCGGCGGACGGCGGAGCAGCAGCGAGAGCTGCCGGTAGGCCACCGCCTGCTTCGACAGGTCGTCATAGACGATGAGGGCGTGCTTGCCGCTGTCCCGGTAGTACTCGGCCATCGTCACGCCCGTGTACGGCGCCAGGAACTGCAGCGGAGCCGGCTCCGACGCGGTGGCGGCGATGATGGTCGTGTAGGCCAGGGCGCCCGTCTCGCGCAGCCTCTCGACGACGGCGGCGACGGTCGACTGCTTCTGGCCGATGGCCACGTAGAAGCAGTGCATGTTCTGCCCCTTCTGATTGATGATCGCGTCGATCGCCACCGCGGTCTTGCCGGTCTGGCGGTCGCCGATGATCAGCTCGCGCTGACCGCGGCCGATCGGGATCATGGCGTCGATGGCCTTGATGCCGGTCTGCATCGGCTCGTTGACGGTCTTGCGGGCGATGATGCCGGGGGCCTTCACCTCGATCTTGCGGGTGTCGTTCGGCCCGACGTTGATCGGCCCCTTGCCGTCGATCGGCACACCCAGCGCGTTCACCACGCGGCCGGTCAGCGCGTCGCCGACGGGGACCTGGGCGATCTTGCCGGTCCGCTTGACGGTGTCGCCTTCGCGAACTTCTTCGTAGTTGCCCAGCAGGGCGACGCCTACGTTGTCCTCTTCCAGGTTCAGAACCAGCCCGACGACGCCGCCGTGGCCGAAGTCCAGCAGCTCGCCGGCCATCGCGTTGTCCAGGCCGTACACGCGGGCGATGCCGTCGCCGGCCTCCAGCACGGTGCCAGTCTCCTGGACCGAGACCTTCTGGTCGAAGCTCTGGATCTCCTTACGGATGATTTGGCTGATTTCTTCGGCGCGGATTTGCATCTTGGTTTTCCTAGTTGAGCAGCTTGGTGCGGAGATCGGCCAGCTGGGTGCGGACGCTGCCGTCCAGCACCAGGTCGCCCACCTGCGCGACGACGCCGCCGATCAGCGAAGCGTCGACGGCCGTTTCCACGATGACCTTCTTGCCCGTGCGCTCTTCCAGCGCGCGGCGCACGCGCTCGACGGCGGTCGCCGTGAGCGGCTCGGCCGACGTCACGCGCGCGCGAAGGCGGCCCGTGTGCGCGTCGGCGATGTCGCGGTAGGCGCGCGCGATCGCCGGCAGCAGCATGATGCGGCGCCGCTCCAGCAGCAGCAGCGCCAGCCGGCGGACCTCGGCGGTCGGCGCCACGCGGGGCAGAAGCTGCTCCAGCACGCGCCGCTTTTCCTCGGGACGAAACACCGGATTCTCCAGCAGCTCGCGCAGATCGGGCGAAGAGGTCCACAGGGTCGCCAGCTCGCCGATCTCCTGGCCCAGAGCCTCGAACGTGCCGGCGTCGACGCCGATCCCGAAGAGAGCGCGCGCGTAGCGCCGCGCGACGGATCCGCCCAGCATCGCCATCAGCCCACGCTCCTGGCGGGGGGAACCGTCTTCTGGGTGTCCGTTCCCACGTCGGTCACGAAGGTGTCGACCATCCGCTGCTGGTCGCCGGCGTTCATCGACTGGCGGACGATCTGCTCGGCCACCTGGACGGCGGCCAGCGCCACCTCACGCCGCAGGTTGGCCTCCGCCTCCTTGACCTGCTGGTCCAGCGCGAACGTCGTCTCTTCGCGGATCCGCTTGGCGCGCTCTTCCGCGAGCGCGATCAGGCGGGCCTTCTCGGCCTCCGCCTCCTGCTTCACGCCGGACTGGATGTCGGCGATCTCCTGCTCCAGCTTGGCCAGCCGTGCCTCGTGACGCGCCAGACGGGCCTCCGCCTCGGCGCGGGCCGTCTCGGCGGCGGCCAGGTCCGCCTTCAGCTGCTGATGCCGGGCGGACAGCGCCTTGTTGATGGCGGGCCCGCCGAACTTGACCAGGATGACGATCAAGACGGCGAAGTTCAGAAGCTGAAGCGCCAGGCTCTTGCCGTGAATCTCGGGCGTCTCGCCGTGCTCCGGGAGCTCGCCGCCGATCTCGCCGCCCGACGTCTTGCCGGTCGCGGCCGGGTGCTCGGGCTCCTGCGCGCGCACGACGCCGGCCGCCAACGACAGGCCCAGCGACAGCGTCCCAACCGCCAGCAGCCGCCTCACGCCGACACCTCGCGTCCCAGGATCCGCTGGGCGGCCGCGCGAGCCACGTCGCGCGTCTGCGCCTGCAGCTTCACCCGCTCGGCCTCCAGCGAGGCATCCAGTCGGGCGCGCGCCTCGGCCAGGGTCTTCTGCGCACTGGCGTTCGCCTGCGCCAGGATCACCTGCTCGCGGGCCTGCGCCTCGGCGCGGGCGGTCGCCCGTTCCGCGGTGCCCATCCGCCGGGCCGCACCGAGAGCGCCCTCGGCCTCGGCCAGGCGGGCCGCGGCGTCGGTCTCCATCTTGGCCGCGTCCTGCCGGTATCCCTCGACCCGGGTCACGCGCTCAGCGCGGATGCGCAGGTACGGCCGCCAGAGCAGCCGCCAGAGAACCAGCGCCAGCAGAAGGAAAATGCCGAGCTGAACGAACACCGTCTGATCGACGTCGATGAGCTGCGGCTCGTGCGAGGTCGGCGCGGCGGCGAGGAGGAAAAGAGTGGCGGAATTCATGCAGAGAAATCCGCGGCTGCTTTACCCAATTGGGGGGGCTTCGTCAATCGAAAGTGGGTGGAATGGCCTATGCTCTGTCCCCGATGTTGCTGGGAGCTCACGAGTCAGTCGCGGGCGGGCCCCACACCGCCATCGCCCGCGGTAAGAGCGACGGCTGCGAAGCCATCCAGATCTTCGCCCGTCCGTCAGCGCAATGGCGCGCCAAACCCTTCCTGCCCGAGGAGGTGTCGCTGTTCCGCAGCGAGCACGCCACCGTCGGGTGGCCGACCCTGTCGCACGCGTCCTACCTGATAAATCTGGCCGCCGCCGACCCGGCCATCCTGGACAAAGGCCGCGACGCGCTGGTGGACGAGATGCTCCGGGCCGAGGAGCTGGGGCTCGACTACGTGGTGCTGCACCCGGGCGCCCACGTCGGCCTGGGCACCGAGGATGGGGTGACCGCCGCCGCGGCGTCGCTGTCCGACCTGCACGACCGGACCCGCGGGATGCGCGTCCAGCTCCTGCTGGAGATCACCGCCGGCCAGGGGAGCTGCCTCGGGTGCCGATTCGAGGAGATCGAGGCCATCCTGGCCAAGGCCCGCGGCGGCGACACCTTCGGCGTCTGCTTCGACACCTGCCACGCCCACACGGCCGGATACGACCTGTCGACCGAAGAGGGCTACGAGCGCACGTTCGACGCCTTTGCGCGCGTGCTGGGGCTGGACCGGCTGAAGGCCTTCCACCTCAACGACTCGAAGACGCCGACGGGCAGCCGCGTCGACCGCCACGCGGAGATCGGGGACGGCTACCTGGGCCTGCTGCCGTTCTGGCGGCTGGTCAACGATCCGCGCTTCGCGACGACGCCCGCCGTGCTGGAAACGCCGTCGGGGCCGGACAAGCTGCCGTCCTTCGCCCGAAATTTGGTCCGGCTGCGCGCGCTCATCGGCGCGCCGCGCCCCCCGGGCCCGCCGAAGTCGCAAGCCCTGCCGAAGGGCGAGGACCCACGCCAGGGACGCCTGTTCGCGTGACGGTCTCGGTCCGCTGGCGGCGGCGGGCGCGGTTCACCAGGTACGCGACAATGACGACGTTGAGCAGCAGCAGGACGACGCGTCCCGCCCGGAAGTGCCGGGTGAGCGCGTAGATCTCGAACGGGATCAGGCCCGACGTCGTGGCAACGACCAGCCATTCGCCCCAGGTGTAACCGCGCCACAGGGCGTATCCCTCCACGCTGCTGAGGGCGGCGTCACCGAACAGCGCGCAAGCCGTGAAGACGATGCCGTGGTGCGCGTGCGTGAACTTGAAGAGGACGTGGATGAGGATGTTGCTCCACGCGTGGACGGCGTGGTGCCGGAGGTTGTCGGCGAACTGCGCCAGCGTGGCAGTCAGGCCGTGGTGCCCCCAATAAAGCAGCACCAGGCCGGCGGCCGTCTGCAGCACAGCCTTGGCCAACTTGTAGAACAGGATCAGCCGGACGCCGGTCGCGTTGGCCTCGGTCCCGCGCGGCTTCACCATCTCAACGGTAAGATAATCCTCAACTGCCGCTCTGGCGCTTCCCGGTCCCCATCACCACAGCCGCCACCGCGCAGACGATGAGGGCAGCGGCCGCCAGGGTGCGGGCCGCCAGCGGCTCATGGGCGAAGAAGGTCCCCAGCAGCACGGCCACGAGCGGGTTGACGAAGGCGTAGGTCGACGCGCGGGCGGCGGTCGCATGCTTGAGCAGGTACACGTAGGACCCGAACCCCGCGAAGCTGCCGAAGATGATCAAATAGACCAGGGCGATCCAGCCGCCGTGGCTGACGGCGCTCAGGTGAAAGTGGCCCCACTCCCCTTTCAGCGCCGCGCCGAGCGCGATGATCGGACCGGCGGCCAGCATTTCCAGCGCGGTGGCCATCGCGGGCTGCCGCGGCAGCGGGACGCGTCGCGACAAGAGCGAGCCCACCGACCACGACAGGCTGGCCAGCAGCAGCGCCACCCGTCCGGCCAAGAGCGCGCTGCCCGCCGCGGCGGTCTGGGCGTGCGGCGCCGCGCTGCCGACCAGCACCCCCACGCCGGCCAGCCCCAGCGCGACGCCCGCCAGCGCCAGCGGATGCGGCATCCGGGCCTGGCCGACCATCCACGGCAACGCCGTCATCCACAGCGGGACGCTGGCCACGATCAGCGCCGCCTGCCCTGACGGGACCCACTGCTCGGCCCAGCAGACCAGGCCGTTGCCGCCGCCCAGCAGCAGTGTCCCGATGACGGCGGCCGCGCCCCACTCCCGCCGCGTGGGTGCGGCCACGCCACGCGCGCGCAGCCACGCGTAGAGACCTCCGCCGGCCACCGTGAACCGAAACGCCGCCATCACCAGCGGGGGCCAGGTGACGACCGCCACCCGGATCGCCAGGTACGTCGACCCCCAGATCACGTACAGCGTCGCGAACGCCAGCAGCAGCGAGGCGCGCGACGGCGCCGGCGCGGCGCCTGATGTCGTGGTCATGTCAGTCCCGTGTGCCGCGGCGCCAGGCGGACGGCTGGGTTTGCGACAGGTCCAGCGTCGGGGGCGCGCCCAGGCCTGCCCGTGCCGCGTCCAGCGCGGCGGCCACCGCCGCCAGCTGCGCCGTGCGATCGTCGGCGACCAGCGGTGCCAGGTCGGCCTTGTGGCGCTCGATGAAGCCCGTGTCGTACTCGCCCGCGATGAACGCCGGGTGGCGCATCACGCGCCGGTGAAACGGCAGGTTCGTGCGGATGCCGCCCACGTGGTACTCGGACAGCGCGCGCCGCATGCGATCGATGGCCGCGCCCCGCGTGTCCGCCCAGGCGCACAGCTTGGAGATCATCGGGTCGTAATGGACGGAGACGACGCTGCCGGCCACCACGCCGCCGTCGTCGCGGATGCCCGGCCCGGCCGGCACGCGCAGCGACGTGATCGTCCCCGGCGACGGCAGGAACTTCACCGGATCCTCGGCGTACACGCGGCACTCGATGGCGGCGCCGCGGCGCGGGATCGCCTCCTGCGGCAGCGGCAGCTTCTCACCCTGCGCGACCGCCAGCTGCCAGCGCACGAGGTCCAGCCCCGTGACCAGCTCCGTCACGGGGTGCTCGACCTGCAGGCGCGTGTTCATCTCCAGGAAGTAAAAGCTGCGCGAGGCGCTGTCGAACAGCATCTCGATCGTGCCGGCGCCGACGTAGCCGACCGAGCGGGCCGCGCGCACGGCGACGTCGCCCATCTTGGCGCGCGTCTCGTCATCCAGCACGGGCGACGGCGATTCTTCGATCACCTTCTGGTTCCGGCGCTGGATCGAGCAATCGCGCTCGTAAAGGTGCACGGCGCCGCCGTGCTCGTCGCCGAACACCTGGATCTCGATGTGGCGCGGGCGAACGATGGCTTTTTCCAGGTAGACGGCGTCGTCGCCGAACGCGCCCTTGGCCTCGCGGCGCGCGCCGTCCAGGGCGGCCTCCAGCTTGTCCTCGCTGTCGACGAGGCGCATCCCGCGGCCACCGCCGCCGGCCGCCGCTTTCAGCATGACCGGGTAACCGATCCGGGCCGCGGCGGCCTTCGCCTCGGCGGCGCTGGCGAAGCCGCGCCCGTCCTTGCCGTTGTCGCCGGGCACGACCGGCACGCCGGCGGCCTGCATGCGCGCGCGCGCCGAGGTCTTGCCGCCCATCGCGCGCATCGCGGAGGGCGGCGGCCCGATGAACGTCGCGCCCGCGGCGTCGACAGCCTCGGCGAACTCCGCGTTCTCGGACAGAAAGCCGTACCCGGGGTGGACGCCGTCGGCGCCCGACTGGCGGATGGCGTCGACCAGCTTGTCGATGACCAGGTAGCTCTCACGCGCCGGCGGCGGTCCAATGGCGATGGCCTCGTCGGCCAGGCGCACGTGGGGGGCGGTCTTGTCGGCGTCCGAGTAGACGGCGACCGTTCGCAGGTCCATCTCGCGACAGGCGCGGATCACGCGGCAGGCGATCTCGCCGCGGTTGGCGATCAGGACTTTGGTGATCTTGCGGGCGGGCATCGGCCCCTAGTATCCCGCAGGCTGGCTGGGGCTGCGTGGTTCGGCGCCAGCCTCGATGCCCCGGTCGGTTCGGACCAGCACGTTGGCGGTCCCGATGTGGGGCGCCTCCTGCACCTTGTGCCCGCGGCGGGTCAGGTTGTCGACGACGTCGCGCGCGATCTCGGGCTCGACGCGCAGCTCGTCGGGGAACCACTGATCGTGGATGCGGGGCGCCGAGACGGCGGCCTGCGCGTCCAGCTTCCAGTCGACCACGTTCAGCAGCACCTGCGCGGTCGCCGAGATGATGGTCGGCCCGCCGGCGGCGCCCACGACGACCCGCACGCGCCCGTCGCCGTCGACGGCGATGGTGGGCGTCATCGAGGACAGGGGGCGCTTGCCCGGAGCGACGGCGTTCTGCTCGTTCCCGATCAGGCCGAACGCGTTGGGAAGCCCCGGCGTCAGCGAGAAATCGTCCATCTGATCGTTCAGCAGCACGCCGGTCTTGCCGGCCACGAGGTGCGACCCGAACCCCAGGTTGACCGTCGTCGTCAGGGCCACCGCGTTGCCTTCCGCGTCGATCACCGACAGGTTCGTCGTCCCACCGTCGCGATGTTGCGCGGGCGGCGCGCCCAGCGTGCCGTAGGCGTCGCGCGGCAGGACGGCGTCGCGCTTGATCCGGCGCGCCAGCTCGGTGTGGTACGCGGGGCTGGTGAGGTGCGAGATGTCGACCTTCACGAAGTCGGTGTCACCCAGATAGCGCGCGCGATCGGCGAACCCGTGCTTCAGCGCCTCGGCCAAAACGTGCAGGTACGCGGACGAGCCACGCCCTTCGCGGCGCACGTCCGCGTCGGTCGCGTAGATGTTCGAGAGGATCCCCAGCGCCTCCATCAAGACGACGCCGCCCGACGACGGAGGCGGCATCGAGAACACGCGCAGGCCGCGGTAAGGTCCCTCCAGCGGGGCACGCGGGGTCGCGGTGTAGTCGGCCAGATCCTGCTCGGACAGCACGCCGCCGGACGCGCGCACGGCCTTCACGATCTCCTGCGCGACCGGGCCCTTGTAGAACGCGTCCGCGCCGCCCGCCCGCAGCTTGGACAGCGTCCAGGCCAGGTCGGGGCGGCGGAAGGTGTCCCCCTCGCCCAGCGGCTTGGTGGCGAATTGCTCGATGAAAGCCGCGTTGCCGGCCGGCGCCTTGCGATCGATGAAGCCAAGACTGGCCGAAAGGCGCCACGAAACCGGGAAACCGCGCTGGGCCAGCCGGTGGGCGCCCTCGACGCATCGGCTGAACGGCAGCTTGCCCCAGCGCTTGACCATCTCGGCCAGCCCGCGCACCTCGCCCGGAACGGCGACAGCGAGTCCGCCGTGCTTCGATAGCTCCGGATCGACCTTGCCGTCCTTGAAGAACGCGGCCGGCGTGATCGCGGCTGGCGCCCGTTCGCGGAAGTCCAGCGCGACGGTCTGCTTCGAGGCGGCCAGGTAGACGAGCGCGAAACCGCCGCCGCCGATGCCGGAGGCGTCGGGGTGAACGACGCCCAGCGCCAGAGCGGTCGCGCAGGCCGCGTCGACGGCGTTGCCGCCGGATTTCAACAGGGCCACCCCGGCCGCCGAGGCCAGCGGGTGATCGGAGGCCACCGCCGCGTGCGGGGCCCGAAACGGCGGGGCGGTGGCCGCCTGAGCTAGGGCGGCGATCGAGGCGACCACGCCCAGGGACAGCCCGATGGACGCGAGCACCCACGCCGCGGCCCGACCCTCGGGGCGACACACGACCTTTCGCGACGCTGTTTGGGGCGGGGTGATTTCCGATGAATATCGGGGATAATCAGGCCCTTTGCAAAGGCCGAACGGACCTATAGTGTCGGCGGCGCCAACGGCAACAGCATGAGCGAGACGACCCCCAAAGAGCAGCGCGGACCGACCAACCTCCGCATCAAGTTCCGCAGCGCCAGCCTCGAGCAGTTCATCGAGCGCTACGCGGCGGACGTCAGCGTCGGTGGAATCTTCATCCGCACGCGCGAACCGCTGGCGATCGGGACGCACCTCCGGCTGGAGCTGCAGCTTCAGGACGGGATGGCGCTGCTGGCCGGAGAAGGGACGGTCATCTGGATCCGGGAAGCCGATCCAGCTCGGCCGGCGGTGCCCCCGGGCATGGCCGTCCGCTTCGACAAGGTCAGCGACGAAACGCAGCCGACCCTGGACCGGATCTTGGCCGAGAAGGCCCGGCTCGAAGCGGCCGGCGTGGTGCCGGCGCCGCCCGGAAGCGGCATGGCCGTGCGCCGTCAGTCGAGCGTCCTGGCCCCGCTGGAAAGCTCCGGTCGCGTGTCGGAACCCGCCTCCAGCGCGCCCACCGCGCGCGTCGACGCTGGAGATCGTCCGCCGTCGACGGGGACAGCCGCGCCCGCGGCGACGAAGACCAGTTTTCTTGGGTCGCGAACCGCCCCCGCGACGGGAACACCAGCCACCCAGGGGCCGTTCACCCGCGCGCGGCAGACCGGCACGCGCCCCGTGCCTGTCCCGTCGGCGCTGTTCGAGCCGCCGACCGCGGCCGACATCGACAAGGCCTTGTCCGTTCTCGAAGAGGCGCCCGGACCGGCGCCCATGCCACAGATGCCGTCGGTCCCGCGCTTCGTTGCCGAGACCGAGGACATCTCGAACGATCCGACGCGCGTCGCGGACGCGGCCAGCGCGGCCGCCGTGGCGGAGGCCGCCGCCAGTGGCGGCCCCCTGCCCTCGCTTGCTGAACCATCCGCCGAGGGCGAGCCGAGCGCGGCGAACCTGGCCGGTGCCGGCGGAGCCGCGGGCGCGGTGTCGCCGGCGGCCGCCGTCGCCGGGCCGGCGATGCCCGACGTCAGCCGGCGCTTTCGTGCCGCGTCTCGCGCCTATCCGACGCTGAACCGGCGCTGGGGCACCGGCGTGGTGGTCACGCTGATCGTCGTCCTGGGCGCCGCGGGCGCCGTCATCTGGAAGTTGCGCCCCGGGTCCGCGGTGCCGGCTCACCCGGTGACGACGTCG
>JBJMQQ010000193.1:0-9762 GCA_045802645.1 Polyangia bacterium | reverse complement strand
TCCTCGACAGCAACTTCGCCGACGGCAAGTTCATCGACGCCAAGGGCAAGCACGTCATCGTCGTCGGCGGCGGCGACACGGGCACCGACTGCGTGGGCACGTCGCTGCGCCACGGCTGCAAGAGCCTCGTGCAGTTCGAGATCCTGCCGCGCCCGCCCACCACGCGCGCCGTGGACAACCCATGGCCGCAGTGGCCGCGCATCTACAAGATGGACTACGGCCAGGAAGAGGCCGCCGCTCTGTTCGGCGCCGACCCGCGCACCTACGTCACCGTCACCAAGCGCCTGATCGGCGAGGCCGGCCGCGTGAAAGAGCTGCAGACCGTCGAGGTCGAGTGGGTGAAGAACGGCGACGGCCGCATGACGATGAAAGAGAAGCCGGGCAGCGAGAAGATCTGGCCGGCCGATCTGGTGCTGCTCGCGATGGGCTTCGTGGGTCCCGAGAAGGAAGGCCTGCTGAGCGACCTGGGGGTCAAGCTGGACGGCCGCGGCAACGTCGCCGTCGACGGTGACAAGGCCACCAGCGTCCGCGGCATCTTCGCCGCCGGCGACATGTCGCGCGGGCAGTCGCTGATCGTCTGGGCGATTCAGGAAGGGCGCGCGGCCGCCAAGGGCGTCGACAAGTTCCTCATGGGCGAGACCCTTCTGCCTTAGGTCGTCGGGGGCATCGATCGCCCCGTCGCGTACCCACGAGTGAATTTTTCAGAGCTGAATCTGCATCCGGCGCTGGCCGCGGCGCTCGCCACGCGCGGCTATCAGGAGGCGACGGGTGTGCAATCCGCCGTCCTCGATCCGGCCGTCGCGGGGCGAGACCTCCTGGTGTCGTCGCAGACGGGATCGGGCAAGACGATCGCGTTCGGCGCGGTGATGGCCGCGACGTTACTGGGCGGCGATCAGCCAGGAACCCTGGGAGGGTTCCTTGAACCTCCCGCGACGACTCCGCTGGGCAAAGCCCAGCTCCGTCAACGCGGTGATCGCGACCGCGCGGCGTTGGGCGCGCTGATCATCGTCCCGACGCGCGAGCTGGCGACCCAGGTGCGCGGCGAGCTTTCGTGGCTGCTGGCGGGGACGCGCTTGCGATTGGCCTCGTTCACGGGCGGCACGCCCGTCGGTGGCGACCTGCGCGCGCTGGAGCGCGGCGTGGACGTGGCCATCGGGACGCCGGGGCGCCTCGTCGATCTGCTGCGCCGGCAGCGCCTGCCGCTGAGCGGGCTGAAGGTGGTCGTCCTCGACGAGGCGGACGAGATGCTGGACCTCGGGTTCCGCGAGGACCTCGAGACGTTGCTGGCCGCGGCTCCCGTCGAACGGCAGACGCTGCTGTTGTCGGCGACACTGCCGTCGGAGATCCGGGCGCTGGCCCGGCGGTTCCAGCGCGACGCGGTGCCGATCGACCCGCGCCAGGCGACGGGCGGGGCGGCCCCGGTGCGTGCCCACGCCGACATCGCGTACGTCGCGCACCTGGTCGCCCCTTCCGAACGGCTGGCGGCGGTCGTGAACGTCCTGCGCGCGGCGGACAGCCAGCGTGCGATCGTCTTTTGCACGACGCGCGAAGCGGTCGCCGGGCTGCACGCGGCGCTGGTGGCGCGCGGATTTGCGGCGACTGCGATGTCGGGCGAGCGAGCTCAGGCCGAGCGCGACCGGGCGCTGGCGCAGCTTCGACACGGCGACATGCGGGTGCTGGTGGCGACCAACGTCGCGGCCCGCGGGCTGGATCTGCCGGACGTCGATCTCATCATTCACGCCGACCTGCCGCTGAATGCCGAGTCCCTCACCCATCGCAGCGGGCGCACGGGCCGGGCTGGCCGCAAGGGGACCGCGGTCGTCATCGCGACGCCGGGCGAGCGGCGCAAGGCCGAGCGCCTGCTCATGAGCGCCCACGTCACGCCGGCCTGGACACCGGACCCGACGCGCGAAACGATCGCCGCAGCAGGGCGCGAGCGTCTGGCCGCCGAGATTCTGGCGACGCCCGACGCGGCCATCGCCGCCGACGATCCGCAGGTCGAGGCGCTGGCGCGCCGGCTGGAGGCGTCCGGCTCGTCGCTGGACGAGCTGCTGCGCCGGCTGCTGGCGCGCGAGCTGGCCCGGCTGCCGGGCGGCGAAACTGTTCACGCCGTCGCTGTGTCGCGCGGCGAGATCGAGCGCGACAATCGGCGGCCGCCGCCCCGGGGCCGCGGCGAGCTGAGCCGCGAGGCGACCGTGTTCCGCGTGAATCTGGGGGCCAAGGACAACGCCGATCCCCGCTGGCTGTTACCCCTCATCTGCCGTCGCGGCGGCGTCACCCGGCGCGAGGTCGGCGCCATCCGGATCGGGCCGCACGAGACCACGTTCGAGATCGCCGGCGAGGCCGCGCGCGAGTACGCGCAGGCGGCTGCAGAGATCGATCCGCGCGCGCCGGCCGTCCAGATCACGCGCGCCGACGCGCCCCGCGGACCAGCGCCTGCACCGCCGAACCGTCGGGAGGGCTTCGCGCCGCGCGCGGCGGCAGCGCCGGCGCCGAACGCTAATACGGAGGGGGGCGCGCCTCGTGCACCGGCAGCGCCCGCGCCGGCTGCAGCGCCGAAAGGTCGCGAGGGGTTCGGACCGCGCCCAACGGCAGCGCCGAAAGGCCGCGAGGGCTTTGGACCGCGCCCGGGCGGACCGCCGAACCGCGCGGATGGGTTCGCGCCGCCGCGACGGCAGCACACGAAGCCGCAGCCGCACGCGAAGCCGCACGCACACGCGAAGCCGCATGCGCATCCCAAGCCGCATGCGCACGCCAAGCCGCACCCGGCCGCCAAACCCAAACCGAAGAAAGGGTGAGGGGTGGCAGCGGTGCGGTTGGGTTCAGCTCAACTCAACGCGGACGGGAGGACTGCTGGCGCCGGCCCCCTCGGGGCGACTCCAGGCCGCGCATCGCCTTCGCGAACGCCTTGGCTGACTTCGTTCCAGTCTTCGAAACCCATGTCTTAGGCATTCCGAACAGGGTGCCCGGTTCGGGGCCATAAAGCCACCTTTACGAACGGTTCCAGGCCGAGACTCGATGACCCCTCCGGCGCCGCCGCCGTCACGCTCTTGGTGCGTGTACCTGCTCCGTTGCGCCGACGGCACGCTCTACTGTGGAATCGCCCGCGACGTGCAGGCGCGCATCGCCGCGCACGCCTCCGGCGCCGGCGCCCGCTACACCCGCGGTCGAGCCCCCCTGACGCTGCTCGCCTGGCATCGCTACCGTGACCAGGGAACGGCGCTCCGGATCGAGGCCGCCATCAAACGCCTCCCTCGATCCGAAAAGCTGGCCGTCGCCACCGATGCCCGCCGTTGGGCCGCCGTCGCCCGCGCCGCGCGGCGCCGCTGACGACCCAGTCAACTGGGCGTTGCAGTAGCGCGCCCGGGCCGAAGCGGCTCAGGTTGCGGCGTTGATGTCGTCGGGCAATGCGGGCGCAGGCGGGAGAACCTGCGACATGTGGCAGGTCCTGCGCCCGATTTGATTGTTTCGGGTTCGTCATTTACCTGTTCCGCGTTGGATCGGCGGCGGTATCGTCGCCGACATGGATCTTTGCCGTCGCTTAAGTGTCCTGCCGGTTTTGCTGGGGCTCCTCGTCGGCACGGGATGCGCGGGGGTGAAGCAAGGCGCAAGCACCGGTGGCGGCGGCAGCGGTGCTGGCAACGGGAAGGGCGGTAACACTGGCGGCGGCAACCACCAGTTCGACGGAGGCTCCGTCGACATTCCTGGCACGATCACCACGACGTGCGGCAACGGCATGCTCGATCCAGGCGAGGCCTGCGACGACCACAACGCCATAGGCGGAGACGGCTGCAGCAGGATTTGTCAGATTGAAAATGGCTGGCTCTGCCAGAACGTCGGCCAGGCCTGCGTTCGCAACGCCAAATGCAACGACGGCATCGTGACGTCCCCCGAGGTGTGCGACGACGGCAACAACAACTCGGGTGACGGGTGCTCGGCCGACTGCAAGACGGTCGAGTCCGGGTGGCAGTGCCGCGTTCCCGGCCGCGCGTGCGTTCCGTTGTGCGGTGACGGCAAGATCACCGGCAACGAGAAGTGCGACGACGGCAACACCGACAGCGGAGACGGCTGCTCGGCCACCTGCCAGCTCGAGCCCGGCGCGTCCTGCTCCGGAACGCCCAGCAAGTGCACGGTCGCCAAGTGCGGCGACGGCGTCCAGGACACGGGCGAGGCGTGCGATTGCGGGACCAAGTCCGATGCGCTGCCGGCCGGATGCACGGGACCGAACGGCCTCTTCAACGGCGACGGTTCCGGATGCACGAAGACCTGTACCAAGGAGCCGACCTGTCGCGACGCCAGCGGGGCCACGACCGCCTGCAAGATCGTTTGCGGGAACGGCAACGTCGAGACCGGTGAAGACTGCGACGACGGCAACAACAAGAACGGCGACGGCTGTTCGGACAGCTGCAAAGTGGAGGCAGGGTTCACCTGCAAGACGGTTCCGCAGTCCGATGCGGTCGATTGCGTCCAGACGCCGAATGCCGGCCAGAAGTGTTTGGAGCTGCCGGTCAAGTACCGCGACTTCAAACCCGAGAACGCCACCAGCAATGGGCACCCGGACTTTTTCTTCCTGGGGTCGACCTTCCCCGCGGGCGATCCCCGCATTCAATCCATCACGGGCGTTCAGGGTCAGACTGGCGCGGTCGCGTTCAACAAACGCTACTGCGTTCCGAACTCCAGCGGTCCGGCGCGCCTGAACGACTCGACGGCGCGCGCCTGGGACATGGCCAAGGCGACTCTGGACGCCACGGGCAAGCCGGTGTTCAACACGGCACGCACCGGGTGCGGCGGGAACGCCGTCATGGCCGATTGCCAGTTCACCGACTTCAGCCACGACACGAACGGCGGGCACGTGCCCGGGTACACCCAGGTGGCGAACGGGCCCACGAACGGCCTCGTCTACACGTCGGGGACCAACGGGCACCCCATGTACCACGGATGCGCGCCGGTCGTGACCAGCGCCGCGACGTTCGCGCAGTGGTGGGCGGACGGGACCTACGAGAGCGACGGCACGACGGCCGGCAAGCACGCCGTCGGTACCATCGAGCTGGCCCCCGTCACCCTGGACGGACAGGCTGGCTACTACCAGTTCTCCAGCGCCCAGAACAGCGTCTACGGCGGCTTCTTCCCGCTGGATCCGCCGGCGAACAAGTTCCCGCTCTACTACACGCAGGCCGACCTCAACGCGACGAATGCCACGACGGGCCTGGTCAATCAGGGCAGTCCCGCCGGGCCGGGCGCGACGACCACCACGCCAGCAGCCTGGAGTGAACCGCTGCTGTGCAATCTATGGCCCTACTGGTACAGCCCCTACAAGACCAGCGGGGTGACGACGTTCGGCGGCGGCCACGCCTGCGTCGGCGATCAGTACATCTTCCCGCCCAGCGTCTCATTCGCGACCAACCCCAACGGGAACTGGATCCCGACGATGCAGGGCTGGTACCACGACTCGTGGTTCTCGACGGAGGCGCGTTACCTCTTCGCGTTCAACGGCGCGTTCGACCTGCAGTTCTTCGGCGATGACGACACGTTCGTCTTCATCAACGGCACGCTGGTCATCGACCTCGGCGGCGTGCACCAGCGCCTGCCCGGCAAGGTCCATGTCGACGCCAGCGGCATGGCGACGACGCAAGAGGGTGGCGAAGTCTATCTTCCAGGGCAGGTGCTACCGGCCGGCGCCCAGGTCGGCGACCTGATCCCCTGCGACGGGACCGCCGCCGCCGTCGATCCGGTCACGAAGGTCGGGTTCAACAACTCGGGGACCACGAAGGCCCCCAACTGCACGACGACCACCTGCGACTGCCGCGTCCGCAAGCTCGATCTGGGCCTCAAGGCCGGCAATACCTACGAGATCGCCATCTTCCAGCGTGACGGACACCCGTCGGAGTCGAACTTCCAGCTCACGCTCAGCGGCTTTTCGACCAACCAGTCACAGTGCGGCGCGCGCTGCGGCGACGGCGTCGTGACCGGCGACGAGGAGTGCGACTGCGGCGACGGCACTGGCGCCATGCCGGCGGGGTGCATGGGCGCCAACGCGGACGGCGTCTACAACGGCTGCACCACGACCTGCCACTACGGGCCGTTCTGCGGCGACGGCATGACCGACGCGGGCGAGAAGTGCGACGACGGCAAGGCCAACGGCGTCGCCTACTCGGCTACCTGCGGCAAGGGTTGTTCGTCGAATTGCCAGCCTGCCCACTGCTGCGGCGATTCGCTCGTCGACGCGGACGAGGGCGAGGAGTGCGACCTGGGGACCGCCAACGGGACGCCCGGCGCCATGTGCGACAAGACGTGCAAGCTCAAGATCTGCCTCGACCCGCCCTGCGAGTGATCTGATTTTTTTGACGGATCCGGCTACGGGCCCAGAATGGGTTCGTGACCGGAACGCAGTCTGTCGCGGTCGCGTCGCGGGGCAAGCCCGAGGCGCGGCGTCCCGAGCCCTTCGAGTTGAAGGGGACGATGGCGTCCTTCACGGTGCTTCGCCTCAAGAGCACCGACCTGCAGCTGGTCGAGCACCAGCTGCGAGCGAAGACGTCTCAGCTCCCCAGTCTTTTCCTGGACGCGCCGGTGCTGATCGACCTGGCGCCGCTGGGCGACGAGGCGGCGGGGCTACCGCTGGCCGAGGTCGCCCGCCTGGTGCGGGACTGCCAGATGGTGCCGGTCGCGGTGGCGCACGTCCCCGACGGGTTGCGCGCCGCCGCCGTCGACGCCGGCCTGGGCCTCTGGCGCGGCCCCATCTCGACGCGCATTCGCGCCGGCGCGGAGCCCACGGCCATGCCGTCACACAGCGGACCGTCCGTCGGTGTCAGCGAGACGCCCGGCCCGCAGGCGCCCCAGTTCAACGGCCCAGTGGTCGTCACGAAGCCGGTGCGCGGCGGCCAGGTCGTCTACGCGCAGAACAACGACCTGGTGGTGCTGGCGCCCGTGAATCCGGGCGCGCAGGTCATCGCCGACGGTCACCTGCACGTCTACGCGCCGATGCGCGGGCGCGGCGTCGCCGGGGCGCAAGGGATGCCGGGCGCCCGCATCTTCTGCCAGAAGCTGGAAGCCGAGCTGCTGGCGATCTCGGGCGCGTACGTGATGGCCGAGGAAATTCCGGTGGCGCTGCGCGGGCGCGCCGTGCAGGTCCACCTCGAAAACGGCGAATGCCGTCTGACACCGCTGTAAAAAATTTGGAGACGGGCCCGATCGCCCGTTGAATGGATTCCGTGAGCAGCATCAAGGAGGCAACCGTGTCGAATGCGTCCAAAGTCGTCGTCGTCACTTCCGGCAAGGGAGGCGTCGGCAAGACCACCACCAGCGCGAACATCGCGACTGGCATCGCGATGCAGGGGAAAAAGACCGTCGCGATCGATTTTGACGTCGGCTTGCGCAACCTGGACCTGGTGATGGGGTGCGAGCGACGGGTCGTCTACGACTTCGTCAACGTCATCCGGAACGAGGCCAAGCTGCAGCAGTCGCTGATCCGCGACAAGCGGGTCGAGAACCTGTACGTGCTGCCCGCCTCGCAGACGCGGGACAAGGACGCGCTGGATGCCGAGGGCGTCGGCCGCGTCATCAACGAGCTCAAGGAGATGGGCTTCGAGTACATCATCTGCGACTCGCCCGCGGGCATTGAGAAGGGCGCGCAGATGGCGATGTACTTCGCCGACGAGGCGATCGTCGTCACGAACCCCGAGGTCTCCTCGGTGCGCGACTCCGATCGCGTGCTGGGCCTGCTGGCCGCCAAGACCAGCCGCGCCGAGATCGGCGGGCCGGGCATCCGGACCCACCTGCTGCTGACCCGCTATTCACCGGCCATGGTGAAGCGCGGCGAGATGCTGAGCGTCGGCGATGTCCTCGAGCTGCTCGGCATCCCGTTCCTGGGCGTGATCCCGGAGTCGAAGGCGGTGCTCCAGGCCTCGAACAAGGGCGCGCCCGCCATCCTGGACGAGACCACCGACGTCGCGCAGGCCTACCTGGACGTCGTGTTCAGGTTCCTGGGCCAGGAGCGCCAGCACCGGTTCATCGACGACGAGAAGCGCAGCTTCTTTGGCCGCCTGTTCGGCTAACACCGGAGGTTCAAACATGTCCTTCTTCGATTACTTCCGGAAGCGTCCGAAGTCGGCGTCGCTGGCGAAGGACCGGCTGTCGATCATCGTGGCGCGCGAGCGCGCCGGCACCCGGACGGGCGGCGCGGACTACCTGCCCCAGCTGCAGCAGGAGCTCCTGGCTGTCATCGCGCGTTACGAGACGATCGACATCGCGAACGTCACCGTGAACCTGGATCGGCACGGCGGCAGCGAGGTCCTGGAATTGAACATCACACTGCCTGACGCGCAGCCCGCCTCGCCTCGTCCGTCGCACCCGTCGTTCTCACCGACTGCGACTTAGAACAACCCGAGCCGACCGCCGCTTCCTTCCCGCGCCGCCGCGCGGCCCACAGAAATTCGACAGCATTTCCAGGCTGTTGAACACGTGGATCGCGGACGCGGGTTGCCCCTGTGTGCGCCGTCGCGACAAGCTGCGCTGTCCCTGCCGGTTGACCCTGGCGACCGATGTAGTTTAGTGTCGGGAACTCGCCTACGCAGGCGTCAGGAAGGCAGGAACATGGCTGGAATTCCGTCCCCCGCCCAGTCTCCCAACCCGTACGCCGCCACCGGCGCGCCGCTGACTGACGGGCCGCGCACCTACATCGTTCCGCTTTCGGTTCTGACCACCCTGTTCTTCATGTGGGGCGGCCTGACGTCGTTGAACGACGTCCTGATCCCGCATTTGAAAGGGATCTTCTCGCTCAGCTATGCGCAGGCGATGGCCGTGCAGCTCTGCTTCTTCGGCGCCTACGGCCTGATGTCGATCCCCGCCGGGATGTTCGTCAAGAAGATCGGCTTCAAGACGGGGATCATGGTCGGTCTGGCGGGGGCCGCCCTCGGCTGTCTGATGTTCTATCCGGCGGCGTCCGCCCGTTCTTACGGTCTGTTCCTGTTCGCGTTCTTCGTGCTCGCGACCGGCATCGTCGTCCTGCAGGTCGCCGCCAATCCGTTCGTTGCGGTTCTGGGCAAGCCCGAGACGGCGTCTTCCCGCCTGACGCTGACGCAGGCGTTCAACTCGCTGGCCACCTGGGCGTTCCCGACCTTCATCGGTCCGATCATCCTCGCCGTCGCCGGACTGTCGGCCGCCGAGCTGGCGAACATGACGCCCGCCGCCAGGCAGGCGCAGGAAGCCCAGGCCGTCCAGCTTCCTTACGTGGGCCTGGCGATCGCGCTCGCGCTGCTGTCGGTGCTCGTGTGGCGGTCGAAGCTGCCGAAGATCGACACCGCCACCACGACGGACGCCGGTGCCGCCGGAGCGCTGCCGGATCGCGGCAGCGCCTGGCGCTATCGCCACCTGGTGCTCGGCGCGGTGGGCATCTTCGTCTACGTCGGCGCCGAGGTCGCGATCGGTTCGCTCCTGGTCAATTACCTCAAGGAGCCGTACACGCTGGGCCTCCCCGAGGATAAGGGGTCGAAGCTGATGGCGCGCTACTGGCTGTGCGCGATGGTGGGGCGCTTCATCGGCAGCCTGATCACGCTGCGGCGGTACAAGGCGGGCAAGGTGCTGACCGCGCACGCGATCATTGCGTCGCTGCTGGTCCTGACGTCGGTGATGACGACTGGCTGGACCGCGGTCGGCACGATCATCGCCGTCGGCCTGCTGAACTCCGTCATGTTCCCCACGATCTTCACGCTGGCGATCGAGGGCTTGGGCCGCTACACCGAGCAGGGCTCGGGGATCCTGTGCGCC
>JBJMQQ010000192.1:0-6795 GCA_045802645.1 Polyangia bacterium | reverse complement strand
ACTCCCGCCTGGCTCGGCGTTCCGCCGGTCAGGGTGACCCGTAGATAACGCCCCGGTGGGAAATTGGGCGGAAGGGTCCACGACCAGGTCTGGCCCGTGCCCGCGCTGGCCGGGACCGCCGCCGCGAGCAGCTTCTGACCGAGCCAGTACGCCGCGACGTGCACGACGCTGTCCGACCAGACGTCGCCCAGGGATTTTGCGTAGGCCATCGACGCGGTCACGTCGGTGATCGCGACGGGGTTGTACCAGAGCTGGTCGGTCGGCGTGATGCTGTGAACCAGCAGGATCTGCCAGCGGCCGCCCGCGTGCGCCGCGTCGATCTTGGCGTTGAACACGGCCGCCGTATCGCCCGTCTGTGCCGTGTACGTCGGCAAGTTGAACGGATCGGTCGCGTCCTTTGCCCCGATCGCCCCGCCGTTGACGCCGCGGTTGACGAGGAACCGCGTCGCGTCGGCGCTGTCGTAACCCGTGTCGCCGTAAGGCGACGCTGCCGTCCAGCAACGTCCCTGGGCGGGGTAGTGGTCCGCGATGTACTGCGACGCCTGGTCCAGCTCGTCCGCGGCCGTCGAAAGCGCGGTTCCGGTCGTGCACCCGGTCAGGTCCGCGTGGCAGTGGTGAACCGTGTGGTTGCCGACCTCGCTGCCGTCGGCGATGGCTTGCGACCAGGTCGTGTCGTACCCGGCTTCGCTGCCGCTCAATCCGGTGATGATGTAGTACGTCACGGGCACGCCAACCGCGGCCAGCTCGGCGTAATGCGCGATGTGCGACGGCTGGGCGTCGTCGAAGGTCCACGACACCGCCGAGTTGAAGCCGGCCCAATCGAGGACCGTCAGGTTGCCGGGCGCGCCGGCGGGCTTCGCCTGACCACCGCCGCCGGGCGGAACCGGAAGCCCAGAGGAATGGGCACCGCCAGCGCCGCCACCCGAGCCGCCGCTGCCTCCGCTGCCGGAGGTGCCGCCAGAGCTGGAGCAACTCGCCGCCAGCGCCGAACAAACCAGCAGCAACCACATTTCGCGCGTGCCTGAACGCAAGACAACCTCCTTGGGAACACGCATTGTCACCACGTATTCACAGAAGTGGCCACCGCGTCCGAGGGACGCCCGCGCCTACGATTCCGAGCGGGCGTCGCGGAGGGCCGGGTAGAGGCGCCCGAAGCGCCGGTACGGGGCGTCGTAGGCGGCGTGCGCGGCGGGCTTCGGCGCGACCGGCGGCCGCCGCTTGATCGTGGCGGCCGCGGCGCCGAGGTCGCGGAAACCGCCCACGCCGACGGCAGCGAGCAGCGCCGCGCCCAGCGCGGGACCCTCGGGCTGGTCGACGGGGATGACCGGCTTTCCGTAGACGTCCGCTTGCAACTGGCGCACGAACGGCGCGTTGGCGCCGCCGCCCGTGATCATGACATCGCTGACGTTCATGCCCAGGGCAGCGATGATCTCGAGGCTGTCGCGCAGCCCGAAGCAGATCCCTTCCAGCACGGCGCGCGTCAGGTGAGCGCGGGTGTGGGCCAGCGACAGGCCCACGAAGGCGCCGCGCGCGGCAGCGTCCCGGTGTGGCGTCCGCTCCCCCTGCAGGTAAGGCAGGAAGGTCAGGTCCAGCGCGCCGATCGGCGCTTTCGCGGCCTCGCGGTTCAAGAGCACGTCCGCGTCCTTCTTGCGGGCCAGCTCGGGCGCCAGCTGCTGGCGATACCAGGCGAACGCGCCGCCCGCCGTCAACATCACGCCCATGACGTACCAGGTGTCCGGCGCGGCGTGACAGAAGGTGTGGGCGCGCATCTGCGGATCGACCTTGGGGGCGTCGGTGGGGCACAGCACGGTGCCGGACGTTCCCCAGCTGGCGACGACCGCGCCCGGCGCAACTGCGCCGACACCGACCGCGCCGCACGCGTTGTCGGCGCCGCCACCGACGACGGGCGTCCCGGCCGTGAGGCCCGTGGCGCGCGCCGCAGCGGTCGAGATCGTGCTCAGCACCTCCGTCGAGCCGCCAACCGCGGGCAGCAAGTCGGGCGACAGCTCCATCGCGTCTAGCATGTCGCGGCTCCACCGCCGGTTCGCGACGTCGAGCAGCAGCGTGCCGGAGGCGTCGGACAGCTCTGTCGCCAGCGCGCCGGTCAGCTGCAAGCGCAGGTAGTCCTTGGGCAGCAGCACCTTGGCCAGACGCTCGAACGCGGCCGGCTCGTGGTTCCGCAGCCACAGGATCTTGGGAAGCGTGAACCCCTCCAGCGCCGGGTTGGACACCCAGGCGCGCAGCGACTGTTCACCGACGCGCTGGGTGATCTCCCGGCACTCGGCGGTGGTGCGGCCGTCGCACCAGAGCAGCGCGGGGCGGATGACCCGGTTCGCGCGGTCCAGGAACACCGACGAGTGCATCTGCCCCGAGAGGCCGACCGCGTCGATCTTGCGCGCGCTTCGCCCCTGCCCCACCGCGCGGCGGATCGCGCGGGTGGCCGCCTTCCACCACGCCGCCGGGTCCTGCTCGGCCCAGCCGGGATGGGGCGTGCGCAGCGCCAGCGGTTCGCTGGCGCGCGCGACGGCCCTCCCCCGCCCGTCGACGACGAGCGCCTTGACGTTGCTGGTCCCGACGTCGACGCCGAGAAAGAACGCCATGTATCTAGCGAACGCCGAGGAGAACTTCGGTCGTGAGCTGATCGAGCCGCTCGTACTCGTAGCCCTTGGCGGCCATCGCGCCCACGTCGAACGTGTGGGCCTTCAAGGCGGCTGCCGTCTTCTTGTCGTACTTGAACGCCGGGCCCATGCCGCCGGTCTGCGCGGTGCTGCGCTGTTCGAGCGAGGCGAGGATCTCGCGGATCTCCGCGTCGGCGTGGAACCGCGCGACCTTGTCCTTGAGGATCAGGTAGGACCGCATGCTGTAGTACGCGAAGTCCCACACGCCCTGCTCGTCCTCGGTCCGGTAGGCGTGGCTGTCGAAGTGACGCATGCCGTCCCAGCGAGCGTCCTCGAGCAGCTTGACCAGGAAGAACGCGCCCTTCTGGTCCTCGCTGGCGAAGCGCAGATCCTGGTCGTAACGACCCGGCTTCTGTCCGTTGAGGTCGATGTGAAACAGCTTGCCGGCTTCCAGCGCCTGTCCGACGACGTGCGAGAAATCGAGCCCCGGCATCACCTCGTGCGCGACCTCGGGGTTGAGGCCGACCATGTCCGGGTGATCCAGCGTGTAAATGAACGCCAGCATATGGCCGCTGGTCGGCAAGAACAGATCGCCGCGCGGCTCGTTCGGCTTGGCCTCGAGCGCGAACTTGAGGTTGTAGCCGTTGTCGCGCACGTACTCGCAAAGGAAGTTCATTGCCTCGCGGAAGCGCTTGATGCCGTCGCGCGGATCCTTGCAGGCGTTCGTCTCGAGCCCCTCGCGGCCGCCCCAGAACACGTACGTGGACGCGCCCAGATCGACGCCCAGGTCGATGGCGCGCATCGTCTTCGACAACGCCAGCGCACGGACCTGCGCGTCGTTGCTGGTGAACGCGCCCTCGCGGAACACCGGCTGCGAGAACAGGTTGGTCGTCGCCATCGGGACCTTCATCCCGGTCTCGGCCAACGCGCCCTTGAAATCGCGCAGGATCTTGTCGCGTTCGGCGGGCGAAGCGTCGAACGGAATCAGGTCCTCGTCGTGCAGATTGACGCCGTAAGCGCCCAGCTTCGAGAGCTCATGCACGATCTTGACCGGCGACAAAACCGCGCGAACGGCGTGCCCGAATGGGTCGCGCCCAGGATTGCCCACCGTCCACAGACCAAATGTGAAATGATCCTCGGGACGGGGCGTAAATTTGTCGTTGGGATAGCGAGAAGTTCGTTGACTCATCGGCCCCTAAACTACTATCTCTCGCGAACAAGGGCATCATGAGAAACGGCAAATCATTCACATTTTTGGCTCTGTTTGCCTGCCTGGCGTCGTTTGGGGGCTGTCACCGTTCGTCCGGCGGTGGAGGGGCGGAGCCAAAGCTGGTGAAGCTGGCGTTCGTCACGAACAACACCAGCGAGTTCTGGAAGATTGCCGGCGCAGGAATTCACAAATTTGAACGCGAAGGAAAGGTCCAGGTCGATCTCAAGTACCCGTCGACCGGCACCGCCGAAAGCCAGAACCAGATCCTGCAGGACCTGGCCAGCCAGGGCTATGACGGCATCGCCGTCAGCGTGATCGCGCCCAACGACCAGGTCCCCGTTCTCGATAAGGTCGCCGAGAAGACCAACCTCATCACCGTCGACTCGGACGCGCCGAAGTCGAAGCGGATGCTCTACATCGGGACGAACAACTACGAGGCCGGCAAGGCGCTGGGCGGGCGGATCGTGCAGCTCCTTCCGAAGGGCGGCAAGATCGCGGTTTTCGTCGGCACGTTCGCGGCCGAGAACGCAACGCAGCGACTGAAGGGGATCCAGGACGCGATCGCCGGACATCAGATCGAGATCGTCGACAAGCGCGAGGACAACACCGACCGCGCGAAGGCTCGCTCGAACGTCGAGGACATCGTCAACGCGCACCACGACCTGTCGATGGTCGTCGGGCTGTGGAACTACAACGGGCCGGCAATCGCCGCCGCGCTGGCCGGCCTTGGCAAGCAAGGCAAGGTGCTGGCGGCCGTGTTCGACGAGGACGACGGCACGCTGGACGGGATCCAGAACGGCGTCATTCAGGCGACCGTCGTGCAGAAGCCGTTCATGTTCGGCTACCTCGCCTCCAAGTGGATGAATGACCTGGCGACCAAGGGCGACGCCGCCAAGGCGACGCTGCCGGCCACCCACATCATCGACACCGGCGTCGACGTGATCGACAAGGCCAGCGTCGGGGCATTCAAGGCCAAGCTGGCCGAGATGAAGGCCTCCTGACGACCGACCCTGATGGAAGCTGACGCAGGCGCTGATTCAGGTTCCGGGCGCGCGCCCGACCTCCTGGTCATGCGCGGCATCGGCAAGCGGTTCGCCGGCGTGACCGCCCTGTCGAACGTGTCGCTGGAGGCGCGCCCGGGCGAGGTCCTGGCGCTGATGGGCGAGAACGGCGCCGGCAAGAGCACGCTGATGAAGATCCTGGGCGGCGTGCAGCCGCCCGACGGCGGCGAGATCCGGATCGCCGGGCAGCCGGTCACGTTCGCGGGCGTGGGCGACGCACGCAAGAGCGGCATCGTTCTGATTCACCAGGAGCTGATGCTGGCGCCGAACCTCGACATCGCCGCCAACGTCTTTCTGGGCAACGAGCCGACGCGCAACTGGCTGGCGCCGCTGTCGCGCGGGGGGACGTACGAAGCGACGGCCAAGCTGCTGGCGCGCGTCGGGCTCGACTGCGCGCCCAGCACGCTGGTCGGATCGCTGTCGGTGGGCCAGCGCCAGATGGTCGAGATCGCGCGCGCTCTCTCGGTCTCGGCGCGCATCATCGTCATGGACGAGCCGACGGCGTCGCTGTCGGCCGATGAATCGCAGCGCCTGTTCGCCATCATTCGCCAGCTGCGCGCGGACGGCGTCGCCATCATCTACATCTCGCACCGGATGGAAGAGGTGCTGGAGCTGTCGGACCGAATCGCCGTGCTGCGCGACGGGCGCAACGCCGGCGAGCTCGCGCGCGCCGAAGCGACCACCGACAAGATCGTCGCGCTGATGGTCGGGCGCGAGCTGAGCGGCGGCTACTTCCCCGCCCGCCCAGATCCGCCCCCGACCGGGCGCCAGACGCTTCTGGAGGTCTCGAACCTCCTCGTCCCCGGCGCGCCGGCCGGCATCAGCTTCAACGTGCGGCGCGGCGAGATCCTGGGCTTCGCCGGGCTGGTCGGCGCCGGACGCACCGAGCTGGCGCAGACGATCTTCGGCGTGACGCCCGCCCGCGGCGGCAGCATGAGCCTGGACGGCCGGTCGTTCGTGCCGCGGCGGCCGCGCGACGCCATCGATCGCGGCGTGTACCTGGCGCCGGAGGATCGCAAGCGCCACGGGTTGGTGCTGCCCATGTCGGTCGCCGAGAACACCTCGTTGCCGGACGTCGGCCAGTACAACCGGTGGGGCTGGCTCGATCGCCGGACCGAACGGCGCGTGGCGCAGGCCGAGGTCACGCGCATGGCAACGAAGACGCCTTCGCTGGAGACGCCCTGCGCGTCGCTGTCCGGTGGCAATCAGCAGAAGGTCGTGCTGGGCAAGTGGCTCGCCATGCGCCCCCGCCTGCTGATCCTGGACGAGCCGACCCGCGGCATCGACGTGGGCGCGCGCGCCGAGATTTACCGGCACGTCGCCGCGCTGGCAGACGAAGGAATCGCCATCTTGATGATCAGTTCGGACATGGAGGAAGTCATGGGGCTCAGCGATCGCGTGGCTGTCATGCGCGAGCGTCGGTTGGTCGGGATCGTGGAGCGGGCGGCGCTGTCGCCCGAGCGGCTGGGCGCGATGATGACCGCCAGCGTGAAGGCGGCAGCATGAAGCGCGAGCTCGGCATGCTGGGAGCCCTGGTGGTGATCTGCCTGGTGCTCTTCCTTTCAAACGCAGACTTCCTGGGGCAATCGAACGCCATCAACACGCTGCGCCAGATCGCGATGCTGGGCATCTACGCGATCGGCAGCGGCTACGTGATCATCGCGGGCGGCATCGACCTTTCGGTCGGGTCGGTGGTGGGGCTGACCGGCGTCATCATCGCCAAGATCTCGTCCGAGGCCACGGGCGGCGGCGGCCACTCGCTGGCGCTGGGCGTGATCGTCGCGCTGGGCGCGGCGCTGCTGATCGGCCTGCTGCAGGGGCTGTTGATCACGCGGCTCCAGTTGCAGCCGTTCATCGTCACGCTGGCGGGCATGCTGCTGATCCGAGGCGTGTCTCAGACCATCGT
>JBJMQQ010000191.1:0-10737 GCA_045802645.1 Polyangia bacterium | reverse complement strand
GCCGTTGTACGCCGTCGATTGGATGTGGTTGTTCGTGATGACCAGCGTGTTGACGAAGAAGGCGGTGATCCCGGCGTGGCCGCCGAACCCCGGCAGCGAGCTGATCTGGTACATCACGTTGTTCGTGATCGTGTCGTTCGTGCAGATCCCCTCGACGCCTGGCGCGTACTTCTCGTGCGTCCCGCCGTCGCCCAGATAGACGTGCTGCGGGTGGCCCACCGTGATGCCGCTGCCCGCGATGTCGGTGATGGTGCTGCCGGTGATCTTCGAATTGATGACGTCGTTGATCATCGAGATGCCTTCATTGCCGCTGTGCTTGACGACGACGCCGGTGAACTCGATCGAATCGGCGCTGGTCACGTTGATCATGCCGGGCAGCGTGTCCGTGATCTCGTACTTGCTGTTGTGCCAGTTGCCGTCGCCGTAGGCGATGTAGACGGTCGCCCCCTGCACGGTCGCTTTGCCGTGTGAGCCCGCCACCGTGTACAGGCTGTAGTCGGTGTTCGCGAAGGTGATCCCCTCGAACGAGATGTTCTTGATCCGGCTGGTGGTCGACGTCCCCGCCAGATCGATCAGACGCTCTGCGACGGGCGCCTCGACGTCGGCGGTCGTCATGTCTTCGCCGGTGCGCGGGTAGTAGTAGAGAGTGCCGGCGGTCTTGTCGAAGAAGAACTGGCCGGGCGCGTTCAGGAGCTCGAGCGCGTTGTAGATCGTGTGCGTCCCGGTGACGCTGAACCCCGAGCTCCACCCCGGCAGCTGCGCGATCGCGCCGTAGGGCTGCTGGAACAACAGCGCCCGATGACCGTCCGTCGTGGTCACCACGTCGCGCGTGCAGACGATGTTCTCGTTCCAGGTCGTGCCGTTCACGATCTCGAGGTCGTCCTTGTTCGCGGCGATGGCCGGCACGTCGGTCGTGTTGTACTTGGCGCCGTCGCTCTGGCTGCCGCTGGCCCAGGCCCAGCTCGCCTGGCCGCTGGTGACGGCGTACGTGTTGTACCCGCCCTGCGACGTCACCTTCTTGAAGGACATGTTCGCCCGACCGTCGTTGACATAGAGGTTCCGCAGCTTGGTCGTGCGGCTGAGCGAAGCCTTGTAGATGCCGCTCATGTAGGGCGCCCACCCCGTCACCTTCGTGGCGCCGTTCAGCACCGGCGTCTCGCCCGGGTAGGCCTGGTAGTGAATCCGGTGCCCGTTCGTCCCGGAGTCCTGTGTCCCGAAGACGATCGGCGCAGCGACGGGGTAGTTGCCGCCGCGCAGGTAGACGGTGATGTCCTGGGTCATCGACGTGTTGACGGTGCGGACGACGTCGCGCGCATGCGCCAGCGTCTGGAACGGCGCCGCCATCGTGCCGGCGTTCGCGTCGCTGCCGCCCGGAGAGACGAAGTAGGCGTTCGCCGCCAGCACGGGAGCGCCCCCGGCGCCCGCGCTGCCCCCGGCGCCCTGCCCTGCCCCGCCCGAGCGCCCGCCCAGCGCGCCGCCGGTTGCCATACCGCCGCTGCCGCCACGGGCAGAGCCGCCCGTGCCGGCGGCCCCGCTCACGTTCGAGCCGCCGGTCGCCGTGGCCCCGCCGGTTGCGCCGCCGCGGCCGCTGCCGCCGGTCGCCTCGCCGCCAGCGCCGGTCTGCGCGCCCCCGGTGCCCACCGCTCCTCCTTGCCCGGAGGTCGTCGACCCCGAGGAACCGCACGCGCCAATGAAGAGGATCAGAACCGCGAGCGACGTTCTTGTTTTTTTCATGGGCGTCAGCGCAAGGCAGTGCCAGGCCCGCCAGGCGTCCGTAATTGCCGGCCGACGCACGTTGTTGTGAAAATAAATCCGTTCGCACAGGATGTGGGCCGTGCCAGCCGCGCGAAAGTGCCGCCTCGATCGGGCCGCCGCGGTGGCGATCGCCGCGCTGCTCGGCGTCGGTCACGAATCCGTCGCGCAGGCGCTGCAGATCTCGGCGCGGCTCGACTACACCGCGCCCGGAGGCTGCCCCTCGGCTGACGCCTTCGACGCGGTGGTGTCCGGCCGCCTCGGGTACAGCCCGTTCGCATCCGACGCACCCGAGCGGGTGGTGGTGCGCATCGTGCCGTCGGGGCGAAAGCTGGAAGGCCGGCTCGAGTGGCGGGACGCGGAGGGCGGCGCGATCGGCGAGCAGACGTTTCCGTCGCGAACCGGCGATTGTCGCGAGCTGGCGCGGGCCATGGGGTTCGCGCTGGCGCTGCAGATCCAGCTGATGGCGACGACCGCCGCCGAATCGCGGGCAGCGGAACCGCCGCCGCCCCCGCCTCCCCCGCCGCCACCACCGCCGCCCCCGCCCCCAGTCGTGCGGGCGCCGGAGCCGCCACCCCGCCCCAAGGGTCCTTCGGTCGCGATCGGCGCCGGGGCGGCCGTCGGTTTCGGGCTGGGTTCGAGCACCGTCCCCGTCGGGCGCCTGCTGGCGATCGCGATGTGGCCGCACGTGTCGGTCGAGCTGGCGGCCGAGGTCACCGGGCAGTCGACGACGCAGCGGGCGGATGGCGGGGGGTTCTCGCAGCGCGAGTTTCTGGGCAGCCTGGCGGGGTGCGGCGTCCGCGCCCCGTGGAGCGCCTGCGTGCTGGCCAACATGGGCGCCGTCCGGGTCGTCGGCGCCGGCGTCGACATTCCGGCCACGACCTACGGTTTCGTGTTCCAGGCCGGCGTTCGGGCCGCCTTGACGCACCCGCTCGGTAAGCGGTTCCTGCTGGGGGTCCACGCCGACGGTCTGGGGCTTATCACCCGTGGAATCGTGACGTTGGACGCGCTGCCCGTCTGGAGCGGCCCCCGCATCGCCGCGGTCCTGGGCGCGGACGTCAGCATCCGATTTCGGTGAACAACCACTTCGGTCGAGACAGTAGGTGAGTAGTCGATGGGCAATTTACGCCTCGTCCGAACCGCCACGCCCGTGCCGACGCCCGAAAGCGATTGCCTCCAGGCGTATGACCGGGAATTGGACTACCTGTTCGAGACCCTCCAGCGTCTCGGGGCCAGCCCCCGGGAGGTCGAGGATCTTGCGCAGGAGGTCTTCATCATCCTGCACCGGAAGTGGCCGACGCTGGACATGACACGGCCGCTGCGGCCGTACCTGTTCGGCGTCGCGTTCCGGGTCGTCTGCGCGCATCGCAGGCGGCGCGCGCGCGAGGTGCCGTATGCGTCAATCGAGGCCGAGGACCGCGGCATCAGCCCGGAGGCGTCGCTGCAGTCGAAAGAGTCGCTGGCCGTGCTGTACGCCGCGCTCGACCGCGTGCCCCTTCCGCGGCGCGCCGTCGTCGTCATGCACGACCTGGACGGGGTTCCCGTCAATGATATAGCGCGCAGCTTGTCGATCAGCCGGTTCGGTACGTATGCTCGGCTGCGCAAGGCACGTAAGGAATTGGCCGCAGCCGTGCGGCGGTTGTTGAGGGAGGGAGGAGCAAGTCAATGATCAGCGAGGGTGGTGTCATGGAATCCGAGGTCGAGGCGGTGCTGGAACGTGGTCGGACAATCAGACGGCTGCCGGACGCGGTCCGCGCGCGGGCGTTGGCGCGGGCGCGCGCCGCCACGGTGGCCGAGTCGCGCGTGCTGACGATGGCAGCGATGCCCGTACCGGGCAGGCGCTTCCGGATCGCGCTGGCGGCGTCGTTCGCGGTCGCCGTCGGTGCGGCGGGCGCAACCGCGGCGCTGAAAACGACGGTGTTCGGGCGTGACCACGGCGTGCCGCCGGCGGCCGTCGCGTCTCAACCCGTCGCCGCGACGGTGGTGCCGATGGCTGCAGCCGATCCAGAGCCGATCGCGCCGCCGCACGCGGCACGCTTCACCACCGCCCAGGAGTCTTACCGGGCGGAGGTGGGGCTGCTGCAGCGCGCCCAGGCGGCCTACGTCAACCGAAACTTCAGCGCCGCGCTGGCGCTGGTGACGGAGCACGGGCGCCGCTTCCCGAACGGACGCCTCGCGGAAGAGCGCGAGGCGTTGCGGGTGCGCTCGCTGGCAGGGGCCGGTCGGCGCGGAGAAGCTCGGCGCGCCGCCAACGTCTTCGCGCATCGTTTCCCGCGCAGCGTTCTGCTGCCGCGGTTGCAAGAGACAGTCGCCTCCGGAAACTAGCGGCGGCCGCGGCGGCCGGGTTGTTGCTCACCATTTGACAACAACAACCGCGGGCCGCCGACAGTATCGAGGGTGAGACCTGAAACGAGCTCGCCCGCCAAACCGCACCACCACGTCGTCGAGGTCATGGAGACCCTGTTCAGGGTCGACCCGAGCCTGACCGGCAAGGAACTGAGCACGCGTCTCGGGCTCAGCGTCAGCCGTCTCGCGCGCGTGTTCAAGCGCGACGCCGGCGTTTCGATCGTCGAGTATCGGAACCGGATTCGCTTCCGGAAGTTCTTCGAGCTGCTGGGCGACCGACACGCGACGCGCACCACGCTGCGACAGGCGGCGCGCGCCGCCGGGTTCGGCAGCTACGCGCATTTCCACCGCCTGTTCCGGGCGCGCTGGAACGTCTGCCCGCGCGAGTACTTCCAGAACCAGACCGTCATTCCCGCCAGACGCGCGACGGCCGAATAGGCGGCCGTCTGGGATTGGCACGCCGTGCCGACGAAACGGCCGACCGCCGCCAAGGCACGTTTTTGCTTATCAGCAGGCTCGCGGTCAGCCAGTCTTGGAGGTGCGAATGACTCGCTCTGCCCTCCTGTTCGCGCTCGGGCTTGCGCTCGTCGCCGTGACTGGCGGCTGCAGCGAAACGCTGGACGCGGGTGCGAACCGCGAACATGGCCTCCTGCCCGTCGACGAACGCAACCCGCTGGTGCTCATCAACGACTGGGCCTCCGACAACTGGTTCGGCGAATACGCCGTGCTGCTGGCCAACGGGGGCGGTGCGCCGCTGGCGGGGATCATCGTCAACGCCACCCCGACCTGGCCGGACATTCAGAAGAACGTGACCGGATGGCGCGACTTCGTGGCCGCGGCGCGCGCGAGCGGGCTGCACAACGTCCCCGACCCACTGACCAGCGTCGGGGCACAGCTGGTCATGCCCGCCAGCGGGAACATCGACGACACCCGCCCGAACCGTTCGGAGGGCGCCCTCTTCATCGTCAATCAGTCGAAGGCGCTGGCCTTACCCAACCGGCCGATCGTGGTGGCCACGGGCGACGGGCTGACGGACGTCGCGGACGCCTACCTCGTCGACCACTCCGTGACCGAGCGGGTCGTGGTCGCCGCGTCGCTGGGAACCGCGTACGGCTCCGGCGGCAGCATGAACATTCCGAACGGGGACACCGATCCCTGGGCAGATACGATCGTCGCGAGCCGGTTTCGGTACATCCAGGTCAGCGCGTTCTACAACCAGCAGGACGACGTCCCACCGGCCAAGGTCGCGCAGCTTCCGGCCAACCCGCTGGGGACCTGGATGGCCGCCAAGGTGCCCGTCTATCCGTGGAACCCGGCCTCCGACCAGGTCGCGGTGCTGGCCGCCGGGCTTCCCGCGTTCGCGACCAAAGTGGCGCGCGTGGCGCCCGAAGCTTCGATCTCGGCGGGCGCCACCGTCGGGCCAGGTCTGGCGATGGCGCCAGGCGGCCACGGCTGGCTCGTCAACGGGTGCGACGCCCAGGCCGCCGCGGCGCGCCTGTGGGAGCTGCTCGGCAAGCTGCCGCCATCACCCTGACAGCGCGGCTGCGTGACAAGACCGGCGGCCACCCGACAGATGAACTGTATGACCGGCAACGCTCGTCAGTCGACTCGTACCGCCCTGGCCTGTTTGTCCACCTTGCTGACGCTGGCGAGTTGCGCCAGCTCGGCAACCTCCACCGGTGGCACCGGCGGACACAGCCCAGGGACGGGCGGCACCACCAGCACCGGCGGCACCACCAGCACCGGCGGCACCACCAGCACCGGCGGCACCACCAGCACCGGCGGCACCACCAGCACCGGCGGCGCCACCAGCACCGGCGGCGCGGCTGGCGGCAAAGGTGGGACGGCGGGTAGCGGTGACGGCGGCGTCCCCGGGACCGGCGGCGCGGCGAACGGCGGGGCGGGCGACGCGGTGAACGCGACCGCGATGGCAGCCGCCATGGGCTTCGGCGCCAACATCGGCAACACCTTCGACAACACGACCAGCTGGGAGACCGGTTGGGGACAGCCGACAGTCACGCAGGCCTTCATCAACGGAATGGCCAGCCACGGGATCAAGAACGTGCGCGTCCCCGTCGCCTGGGACAAGTACGCCGTCAACGGCGTGATCGACGCGGCGAAGATGAACCGGGTCAAGCAGGTGGTCGGCTGGGTGCTGGACGCCGGGATGTACGCGATCGTCAACATTCACTGGGACGGCGGCTGGATCGACAACGAGGGCAAAACGACGCAGTACACGCTCACCAGCGACGTGAAGACCAAGTTCGCCTCCTACTGGACGCAGATCGCGACGGCGTTTGCGTCGGTCGGGAACAAGCTGATCTTCGAGGGTCTGAACGAAGAGGGAAAGTTCTACGTGAACGGCAACTCCAGCGGCACGCCCGACTACGCAGCGCTGAACACACTGAACCAGCTGTTCGTGACGACGGTGCGCGCGCAGGCGGGCTACAACGCGGGGCGCGGCCTGCTGATCGCCGGCTTCACGACCGACATCGATCTGACGTGCGTCGACGCGTTCACGGTGCCGACGGATCCGGCCGGGCCAAACAAGCTGTTCCTGTCGATTCACTACTACACGCCGTACACCTTCTGCGGGCTCGACACCGTCGAGTCGTGGGGCTCGCCGGCAACGACGTGGGGGACCGACGCAGAGAAGGCGACGCTGCAGTCCTACTTCACGAAGCTCGCCAACTTCAGCACGCAGAAGAAAGTCCCCGTCATCCTGGGTGAGTTCGGCGTGACCCTGGGTCAGAACTACCCGCGGCAGCCGGCGGCGCGGACGCTGTGGATGGAGAGCGTCGCCAAGGCGGCGCTCGCGCACGGGATGGTCCCCGTCTTGTGGGACACAGGGACCGACATCACCCGGACGGACGGCTCGCTGTCAGCGGCGCTGCAAGCGGTGATGAACGACATCAAGTGAAGGCGGAGTGAGCGTGGGCGTGTTCGGGTAGCGTGGACGTGAGCGTGTTCGAGTTCGAGTTCGTGTGTGGCTGGCGTGCTCGTGCCGCGGGGGGCGTGGGGTACAGACCGGGTACATAGGTGACAAAACAGTACGGGTACATGGGTGACACGCGACACGCACACGCGACACGCTGGCCACACACGAACTCGAACTCGACACGCTCTCGACCACGCTCACCGTCCGGTCCGGCCCCGCCAAACGGAGGGGGTTGCCCTACGGGTTTGCCTGATTTTTCTCAAGAGTGATACCTTACGCGGCGGTGCCCCCCACCTATGCGCCTTGTACGGGGTTCCGGCGCGACCTCGAGGCCCGTGTGTCCGCGTACTTTGCGGATGGGTCCCGGTCGCGGCACGGGGATCGCAACCTTCACGTGAAGACGGGCGTGCTGCTCGTCTGGCTGGCGGCCTCGTACGGGCTGCTGGTCTGGGGGGCGCACGTCTGGTGGCAGGCCGTCCCGCTGTCCATTTCGCTGGCGCTGGCGATGGCCGGCGTCGGCTTCAACATCCAGCACGACGGCAACCACGGCGCCTACTCGCAGCGCGCCGGCGTGAACCGCGCCGCCGCGCTGTCGCTGAACCTCCTCGGTGGTGACGCGTACTTCTGGCGGTTCAAGCACAACATCGCTCACCACAGCTACCCGAACGTATCCGGCTCGGACGACGACATCCGGCTGGGCCCGCTGGCCCGCCTGTCACCGCACGATCGCCGCTACTGGTTTCACCGCTTCCAGCACCTCTACATCTGGGCCCTGTACGCCCTGCTCGCGGTCAACTGGCAGCTTTCGGGCGATTTCCGCTCCTTCATTCGCCCCGGCGTCGCCGACACGCGCGTCGCGCGGCCAAGCGGCTGGGACCTGGTCGCGTTCTGGGTCGGCAAGGTGTGCTTCCTGACGTTGGCGTTCGTCGTTCCTCTGCTGCACCATCGCGCGAGCTCGGTCATCGCTCTTTACCTGCTCACGACGTGCGCGCTGGGATTCACGCTGGCGGTCGTGTTCCAGCTCGCCCACTGTGTCGAGGAGGCGACCTTCCGGGTCGCACCGACCGGCACCAAGCAGCTCGGCCGCGACTTCGCCGCGCACCAGGTCGAAACCTCGGTCGACTTCGCGCGCGGCAATCGCTTTCTGACCTGGTACCTGGGCGGCCTCAACTATCAGGTCGAGCACCACCTGTTTCCGAAGACCTGCCACGTCCACTACCCCGCGCTGTCGCCGATCGTCGAGGCCGCCTGCCAGCAACACGGGGTGTCGCACCGTTCGCACCCGACGATGCGCAAGGCGCTGCTGTCGCATGTCCGGTGGCTGAAGCGGATGGGCACGCCCGAGCCGACGCCGGACGCCGTTGCCGCGCCGGCGCGCGAAACGGGCTGTCAGCCCGCCTGAAGGCGGAAATCGAACCCCACGCGCGGCGGCTCGTGGTCGGGATCGCATCGATACTGCGCGAAGTCGGTCACCCCTTCGCCGCGCAGGAAGTCCTCGTCGATGAGCGCGTGTCCCGTGAACGAGTCCGGCGGTTTGTCGAAGATCGCGACCATCGCGTCGGCCACGATCTCCGGCTTGCGCCACAGCGCGGGGCCACCCAGGCCCCAGCGCCGCGTCGCCTGACTTTCGATCAACGTGGCCGGCCACAGCGCGTTGGCGGCCACGCCCTGTCCGTGCACCTCCTCGGCGACGCCCTGCGCGATCAGCGTCATCCCGAACTTGCTCAACGCGTAGGCCACTTTCCCTGCCCCGGCCTTGGGATCCACGGGTGGCGAGAGCATCAGGATGTGGCCGAACTTCCGCGCCAGCATCGACGGCAGCACGTACCGCGTGCAGGCCAGCGTGCCGCGCGCGTTCACGCCCATCACCAGATCGAACCGCTTCATCTCGGTCTCGGCCGCGGCGCGCCAGTACAGCGCGCCGGCGTTGTTGACCAGAAAGTCGATGGCGCCGAAGTGCTCCTGGGCCTGCGCGACCACCCGCTCGACGGCGGCGTCGTCGCGCACGTCCAGTTGCGCCGGCAGGGCGCGACGGCCCAAAGCCTCGATCTCGCGCGCGGTGTCGTGAATGGTGCCCGGCAACTTGGGATCGGGCGCCACGGTCTTCGCGGCGACGACCACGTCGCACCCCTCCGCCGCCAGCCGCAGCGCCAGCGTCTTGCCGACACCGCGCGATGCGCCCGTGACCATCGCGACCCGTCCAGCAAAGCGCATCCCAGCAGCTTACTTCAGTTCGCGTGGCGCGAAACCAGGCCTCAAAACCGGGCCAGGACCGACAGCGCGCCGCGCGTCTCCACGCTGTGGATGCTGACCACCGGGATGTGGCTGCTGCGGTCGTCCCGCTCGGCCATGAGCATCGCGTACAGAGGCCCGCCAAAGATCGGGACCGTCGCGGCCGCACGAACCCAGGTGCGCTGATCGAAGAGCGAGAAGTTGTTCGTGATCTGCCCCTGGTACCGATCGCCGCGGTCGAACGACCACGCGTCCAGGATGCGCGCCGCCGCCGAGAGCTCGACGAACCCGATGCGCGCCTGCACCGCAGCGCGCGCGACCACGCTCTGCGCGTAGTAGTACCCCTGCTGCCAGAGCTCGCTCTTGATCTCCTGACCCGCCAATATTGGCGCGGCGAACGGATAGACCAGCGAGGTCACGATCGAAAAGCCGTACTCGGCGCCCAGCTCCGCGCGCCAGGTCACGCCGCCGCGACGGCTCGTGTACTCCAGGCGCGGGCCCAGGATCCCGGCGGTCGCCGTCCGGTCCTTCTCCCCCGGTAGATCGCGCGTGTCGTAGTCGAACGTGCTGTCCAGCGCCAGAAGCAGGCCATGCCCGTGAGGCCGGTCACCCCGCTCGCCGCTGGGCTCGGCGAAGCGGCGGGCGTAGCGGCCCCACCACACCATGTCCGAGTGCAACCAGAAGCCAGGCAGGTTGCCGTCCGAAAGCAGTGACTCGACGATGAACGAGGTCCACTGGCCCGCGTGCACGGGCACCGTCTCCTGGCCGGGGCGGTTGTACGCCGGGTTCGTGACGACCACTGCCGCAAAATCGATGAGCAGCTGTCCGGTGATTGGACCGCCGTCGAAGCGCGCGAACGATTCGCCGACGGCCAGATCCAGTCGGTGCGGCATGCTCTGCGACAGGCCGGCGCCGTCGTACGGTGGGCGCGACGCGGACCGGCAGACCGACGTCTCGTTCAGCGTCGCGACCAGAGAGAACACCATGGCCCCGATGCAATTGGGGACGCTGGGACGGCCAGCCGCGAACATGCGCCCGACCCGATAGGTCGCCTCGCCGATCACGCCACCCATCGGGGTCATGATGAGGTCGTTGATGGACGGCTTCTCCCTGAACTCGGTGAAGTACTCCCAGACGGCCGAAGCCAGAAACGACGAGGCGAGCGAGGCGCCGGGGCCGAGGCCGTTTCCGCGGGCGATCTGGTAGTAGATGGCGCCCGCGACGGGATGCACGATGCCGTTCGTCGAGAATCGGTTGTCGTCGAACACGACGTCGTCGACGGAGAACAGCTTCGTGCGCCAGTCCCGCTTGTCGAAATGGAGGTCGAAGTCGCTGGCGGATGGCGCCCGCCAGTACCACACCGTCCCCAACCCCAGCACGAACGACGTTTCGACGAAGGTCCGCAAGTACGGCAGCGACGGGCGCGGGACCGACGGGTCGTCCATCGGCACGACGGTGAAGGGCTCGAT
>JBJMQQ010000190.1:0-20336 GCA_045802645.1 Polyangia bacterium | reverse complement strand
GGTGACGTACGTGCAGCGCCTGAACACGTCCGGCGGTCTCGCACCGGCGCCCGGCGGGTGCAACAGCGGCACGGCCAACAGCGTGGTCAGCGTCCCCTACAGCGCCGACTACTACTTCTTCACGGGCGGTTCGGGCGCCGGCGGCGCCGGCGGGACCGGCACCTAGCCACACATTCCATCCGAGAAGGGCGCGCCGGTCGGGGGGCCGGCGCGCCTTTCGTTATTTCAGCGACACTGATTCCCGGCGGGCGGCCGGCCGCGAGCATGCCGGGTCGCCCTCCCAGTGCAACCCGGCGCCTCTCCACGCTACCGGTTGTCACCAACCCGCGCGGTTCACAGTCACCGGCCGCCCACCGGTATTGATCTTTGTTCGGGGGCGGCGCCCGTTGTCAGCACAAAATCGGCGCGTCAGCGCGCGACCAGCGTCGCCCACCCGTTGGCCGGCATCGCGAACTGCAGCTGGCGCCCGGCAATGGCGACCGTCGTCGTGTTCGCCGCGCCGCCGTTATACAGAACCGCGACCCAGGTGCCGTCGGGATTCCTGAACGCCAGCGCGTCCCCGCCGCGCGTCGCAACCACCTGCGCGCCCGGGGCCACGAACTGCGAGACGTGCCGGAAGACGTAGTAGGCCGGCGTCACGATCAGCGTCTTGGCCGTGGTGTCGACGGTCAGCAGCGCGTCCTGCGGCCAGACGCGCGTGGAGTCGATGCCGACGCCGACCGTGTCCAGCACCATGTTCCAGGCGCTGTAGGCGGTCACGCCGGCCCTGATCCAGTCGCGGATGAGACCCCAGCTCTCGACCGCGTACGCCTGGTCGTTCGGGGCCATCGCCATGTTGAACGGCTTCATCCACGGGTAGTTGCCGCACCGGTGCTCGGTCTGCCAGATCGGCAGGTCGTACTTCTTCGCCTCCGAAATGTGGCTCTGCATCCCCCACTGGAACCCCAGCACACTGACGTAGGCGCGCGCGGCTGGGTCGTTCATGACGCTGCTGACGATCTGCGGATCCGAGCCGCCGCCGTTCAACGTGCCCAGCATGATCTTCGTCGTGAGGCCGGCCGCGGCGACCGCCGGGCCCAGGTACTGCCCGATGAACGTCGCGTACGGCGCGGGCGACCAGCCGCAGGTGGGGTACGTCCCCGTGTAGTTCGGTTCGTTCTGCGCGCCGATCGCCTCGACGGTGATCCCCTCCTGCGCGAAGGCCTGGACGAAGCTCACGAAATACTGAGCGAGCGCCGTCATCGTCTGCGCGTCGGTCTTGATCGAGCCGCCGTCGAACGGCGTCGTCATGGCCCCCGCGAACGGCCCCTGCTTCATCCAGGTCGGAGCCGTCCAGGGGGTCGCCCACAGCCGGATGTTCGGACGCACGGCCTGCGCCGCCTTGATGAACGGGATCAGCTTGGCCTTGTCGCGCTCAATCGAAAAGCTGGCCAGGGTAGGGTCGGTGCTGCCGGCGGGAACCTCGTCGTCGGTGTAGCGATCCATCGCGTAGTCGCTGGCCCCGATCGGGATGCGCCCGAACGCGAAGCGCGCGCCGTCGTCGCCGTAAAGCAGCTGTAGCGCGCGGTCACGATCGGCGGGCGCCAGCATGGACAGGACGTTCCAGCCGATCTCATTGAACGCGCCGCCGAACCCCTCCCAGGTCTGGGCCCCGCAGCCGTCGACGACGGTGACGTCGGCCGACGCGGCCGCCGCTTCGGTCACCTGGCCGTCGACGTTCCAGTAAGCGCCCGGTGACGACGTGACCAGAAGCGGAGACGCCCCCGCCCCGCCGTCGGCGTCCGGCCGCGCCGCATCCACCACCGCGGCGTCGGCGGGCGGACCCAACGCCAGACAGGTCGGCCCTGTCTGGGATGCGTCCTTCGAACATGCGCCCGCGAAGCACGCGGCCGCCAGGATCAGGGCCGCGCGCGTCGCTTTCACGACAGGCTCAGGCGCCACGTCGTCGACGGCGAAGGCCGAGGACCGCCGCCAACCCGAGGAGGGGGAACAGAGCGCCCGCTCCCGGCTGGCTGCCGACCGCGCAGCTGCACCCGGACTTGCCGCCGCCGGTCACCGGCGATCCGCCGGCGCCGCTGGTCGTATCGCCGCCGCTGCCGCTGGTCGTGCTGCCGGCGGCCCCACTGGTCGTGTTATTGCCGCCCGCGCCGCTGGTCGTGTTATTGCCGCCAGCGCCGCTGGTCGTGTGATTGCCGCCGGCGCCGCTGGTCGTGTTGTTGCCGCCGGCCCCGCTCGTGTTGCTGCCGCCCGCGCCGGTCACGACGTTGCCGCCGGCCCCGCTGGTGTTGCTGCCGCCGGCCCCGCTGGTGCCCATCGTGCCGCCCGTGCCCGTTCCGCCGGCCACCCCCTGGAACTGGATCCAGTTCAGGTGGGCAGCGCCGGCGAAGACCAGGTACAGCGCGGGGTGGACGCCCGTCGCTGTGACCGTGCACGACTGTGTCGCCCACATCGTGCCGGTGGCGGCGATATCGCACTTGCCGAGAAGCGCTCCCGTCGCCGTGTCGGCATGGAGCTCGACGCTGGTGGCGGCCGCCGCCTGGACGCGCAACTTCACCGCGTTCACGCCCGCGTCCGTGAAGTCGACGTTGTCGTAGAAGATCGAACCGCCGCCGGTTACGCTGATCGACTGGCCGAGGTCGGTGTCGTTGCTGTCTTCCTTGGTCGCCCCCGACTGGCCGTCGTAGTCCTCGCCCTCCATCGGGCCAAGCGCGTCACGGCCGGTGACCGGGCGCTTGACACCGAGGAGCAGCAGCGTCCCCGACTGCCGATTCATCGTGAAGCTGGTGCTGTAGGTCGCGTCCAGCGTGATGGTCTTGGTCGGCTGCATGAGCGCCAAGTGCTGCGCGGCGCGCAGGGCCTGCAGCTGGGCTTCGCTCGGCGTGCCCGGCTTGCCCTGGCTGACCCAGACGCTGTACGGGTTGCTGTGCGTCTCGTCGACGACGAACTGGGTGACGAACACCTGCTTGCCCGCCAGCGACGCCGGGATGTTGTTCACGTTGATCGTCACCATGTCGCTGCCGCTGGTGTTCAGCTTGGCGAAGGTGTCGTACGCCAGGATCTGGAGCTCGTCGCCAGCGGCCGACATCGTGGCCATCGCGTCGATGCCGTCGCTGCTGGTGCCGCCGCTGGACATCAGCCGCTTCGGGCCGGTGTAGTTCAGCAGTTTGAACGCGTTGAAGGCGGCCTTACGGATCCCTTGGAAGGTCATGAGCCCGAACACCTGCCCGAACGGAAGCTGGCCGTTGTTCTTTCCCAGGATGTACGAGCCCGAAGGACCGCTCGACTCATCGAACACGTCCGAGAGCACCCAGTACGAGAACACGGTCTCCGGCGGGGTTTCGCCGGAGTCCTTGTCCGACAGCAGCTTGGCCGACTTCAGGATGAAGCCCACGTTCCAGTGGTTGTCCATGCTCACGACCGCGTCCCCGTTGCTGGTGCCGCCCTGACCCGAGTAGGACGAGTTCCATTCGGTGTTGAACGACAGCACGTCCGACGTCTTGTAGCCGGCGCTGGTGATGGCGTTCACCCGATTGTTGTTCTCGCTCACGAAGCCGTTGGCGTCGGCCGTCGTGCCGGTGTTGGAGCCGCCAGGGTACTTGTGCGACGAGGCGAAAGTCACGCGGGTGCCGGCGCTCTTGCAGTGCTGCAGGAACGCGCCGATCGGGCCCTCTTGGGTCGTGGCCGGCCCGCCAACCAGCGCGTTGGGGATCACGGACGTGATCGCCGCAACGGCCGTGTCGTAGAGCGTGTAGTACGTGGCCATCGTGCTGTTCCAGAACCCGGAGTAGTCGGGCTCGTTCCAGATCTCCCAGTACCACTTCGAGACGTCGTCCATCCCGAACTTGTCCACGCAATGCTGGGCGATGGCGGTGATGAAGTTCTTGTAGTCCGTCGCGTTCTTGAACGTGTCCTTGTCGCTGCCGTTCAAGGCCAGCGCGGTCGGCATGAAGTCCATCTCCATGATGGGACGCATCCCGGCCTGCGCGATGGAGGTCAGGTACTTGTCGAAGTTCGTCCAGCTGTACATGCCGGGGCCCTTGTAGATCCCCATCGCGTCGCTGAGGACGCCGTGGCCGCGGACGTGCTGAAAGCCCGCTTCCCGGTTACCGATCTTGTAGTGCGACTCGAGGTCGGACCGCAGGGTCAGCGCGGCGGTCCCCGTCCCGACGGCGTTGGACCAGAAGTGCGGATTGCCGGTCGTCTGCTTGGACGCGTCGATCGTGATCGTCGTGGCCGCGCGCGCCACACCGGAGCCAGACAGCAGGAGGGCGATAGTCGTCCACCAAAGATTCGCTCGTGACACTCGTTTCACCATTCTCTCCTATTCAGGACTCTTCATTAGACGCCGCGACCGATCGGTGCAGGCGCGCAACCATTCGCCGTTCGCCACGCTCCAGCCACATCTCGACCGCTTGCGGTGGCAGGCGTTCTTTTCCCTCGACGACGATCTCACGAACGCGGGGCGGTGGCGGCGCTATTGGTTCCAGGGCCGGGAGCATCCCCTCGACCCCGTTGCGGAACCCTTCGCGCGGCCCCGTCTGCCAGCGCGCCCGGAAGAGCCGGTGGAAATGGGCGTAGCTGCCGAAACCGGCCGCCCGGGCCGCCTGGCGCAGGGTGGGCTTGCGGCCCCGCTCACCGGCCAGCAGCTCGAAAAAGCGCTCGAACCGGAGCCGGTTCCGGTACTCGACGATGGAAACACCCATCTGCCGCTTGAAGACCCGGGCCAGCCGACTCACGCTCAACCCCAGGCGAGAGCTCAGTTCTTTGCCGCTCAGGGTGGGGTCGACGTTGAACATGCCGACCATCACGTCGACCATGTGGTGCCTGGGCGCCGCCGTCGTTTCGTCGATGTTCGTCCTCACAACCTGGGACTTGTCGGCAGACCGACGTGGTTGTCACGACATCACTGATTTGGCGCCAAAAAAAACGACCCGGGCCCCGAAAAGGCGGACCGGCCGCCGCCATTGGGGACTCCGGCGACGCGCCGCTACGTCAGCTCGAGCGGGATGACATCGACCGCGACGCGCAGGGTGTGACGGCCGCCACCCAGCAACACCCCCCGCATCGGGGTCACGTCGCCGAAGTCGCGCCCGTAGGCGACGACCACATGCCGGTCGGTCGGGATGACGTCGTTCGTCGGGTCGAGGTCCAGCCACCCGAAATCCGGCGACCGCACGGACAGCCAGGCGTGCGAGGCATCGGCCCCGACCAGGCGCGGCTGCCCGGCGGGGGGCGCAGTCACCAGGTACCCGCTCACGTAGCGGGCCGGCAGCCCCAGCGCGCGCAAGCACGCGATCTGCACGTGCGCGAAGTCCTGGCAGACCCCGCGCCCGCCGCGCAGCACCTCGTCGACCGACGTCGAGACGTCCGTCGCCTCCGGGTCGTACTCCAGGTGGTCGTGAATGCGCGTCATCAGATCGCAGGCCGCCTCGGCCAGCGGCCGGCCCGGCGGAAACGACGGCAGCGCCAGCTCGCGCGCGGCGGCCGACACCTCGATGTGCGGGGACGGCAGCACCATCTCGACGGCGGCGCGCGCGTCCGGATCGGCGCCGGCGCGGACCCAGTCGCGGGTCGCCTCCCAGGGATTGCCCGCGCCGACGGGGGGCGGGGCCACGACCTCGACCTCGGCGTCGGCGGTGACGGTCAGCTCGCCGTGCCACTGGTGAATGGCGAGATGGGTGGCGCGGTTGCCGAACCAGTCCACGCGGTCGCGGCGCACCGCGGGCACCGGGCTGACCGACAGCGACTCGGTGAGAATCCGCTGGCGCCCCGACCCGCGCAGAAGGACGTGCAGGTCGTGGTGCGACGTCGAGACCTTCTCGGTGTACCGGTACGACGTCACGTGCTGAACCCGGTAGATCACGCGCCGATCTCCGGTGACGCCAGCGCGCGCGAGATCTTGGCCGGGGTCAGATAGGCCGAGAACAGCGCGTCCGACAGGGATTGCAGCTTGCGCACCAGATCGCCCAGCAGCGCCTGCAGCGCTGGACGTTCGGCCGTCGCGTCGCCGGCGCGCGCGCACACCTCCTCGACGTCGAGGAGGCGCACCTCGGACAGCAGCTCGAACGCCAGGCGCTCTTCGGGCGTGCGGCGCGCGGACGAGGCATCGCGCGGCAGCGAGCCCACGTGGTCGGCCAGGGCTGCCAGCTGAAACACGATCGCGCGCGGGTTGCGATCGTCAGCGACCAGCAGGTCGACGACCGGCGCCACCTGCAGCGTCGCGCGGTAGCGGCGCCGGTACGTCATCGCGCTGTCCGCGGCGTCCAGCAGCGCCTCCAGCAGCGGAAGCTCGTCGCCCGCGACCGACGACAGCGTCCGCTCGATCATCAGCGCCGTGTTCAGCGCCCGCTCGAGGCGGCGGCCCATGTCCAGAAACCGCCAGGGGACCTCGCGGGTCATGCTCTCGGACGTCAGACCCGACAGCCCCGCCAGCACCATGACCATCCGATCGAGCCGCGCCGCCAGCACGATCGGCCGATCGTGAGACGAGCCGCGCTCGGCGTCGGCCAGCTCGTTCGCCAGCGCGGAGAGCACCGTCCAGGTGTCCATCGACAGCCGGTCGCGGATGGCGCGGGCGACCCGGTCGATGGACTGCCCCGTCGAGACCAGAGTGCCGCTGTGCGTGACGTCGAACAGCGACTCGCGCATCACGCGCTCGGCGGCAGCGCGCTCGGCCAGCGGCGGCAGCGCGGTCAGCTCGGCGCCCGAGGCGACCTTCGTCTGCGCCTCCAGCGCGGCCGCCAGCGGGGCCAGGAAACCGGCGGCCGAACGGGGGTCGCGGGGCTCCGCCAGCCGCGCACAGATGATCCGTCCCAGGCGCGCGATCGATTCGGCCCGTTCGGCGTAGCGCCCCAGCCAGAAAAAGTTGTCGGCCACGCGGCTCGGCAGATCGCCGCCGCCGCGCGTGAGCTCGATCGGTTCTTGCGAGCCACGCAGCAGCGAGAACTCGCTGACGGCGCCGTCGCTGATGACCCAGGTGTCCTTGCTGCGGGCCCCGCGCGCGATCGAGATGTCCGCCTCGTCGGCGCCGCCCACCAGCGCCAGCGCGCCGGGCATGGCCTGGTAGCCGCCGGCCGGGTCGGCGACCACGAAACAGCGGAGCACGACCGGCCGCGGGCGCAGCGAGTCCCCGTCGATGACCGGCACCGTCGAGGGGGCCGCGTGCCGCTGCGCCACGAACCGGGCCGGCGCCGCGCGGATGCTGGCCGCCAGCGTGTCGGCCGCCGCGCGATCGAGCCGCCCGGCGAAGATCGGATCGGTCGGGCCCAGCGGGTAGGCGGGCTTGATCACCATGTCGGACAGGTTTTCGATGACGTGCTCGCACACGTCCGGATCGCCGCACCACCAGGTCTCGACCGACGGAAGCTTCAGCTCTTCCCCCAGCAGCGCCCGACACAGCCCCGGCAAAAACGGGATGAGGCCCGGCGTCTGAAGAACGCCCGTGCCAATGGCGTTGGCGATGGCCACCGTTCCGTCGCGCGCCGCCTGCAGCAGGCCCGGGATGCCCAGCAGCGAATCGGGCCGCAGCTCCAGCGGGTCGCAGTAATCGTCGCGCAGCCGCCGCAAGATGACGTCGACCGGGTGCAGCCCGCCCAGCGTCTTCAGGAACACGCGGCCGTCGCGCACGGTCAGGTCGCCGCCCTCGACCAGCGGGTAGCCGAGGTACTGGGCCAGGAACGCCTGCTCGAAGTAGGTGGCGTTGTGTGGCCCGGCCGTCAGCAGCACGATGCGCGGGTTCGAGATCCCCTGGGGCGCGAGGCCGGCCAGGGTCTCGCGCAACGTGCGGAAGAACAGCGCCAGCCGCTGCGTGTTGGTGTCGCGGAACGCCTCCGGCAGCACGCGCCCCAGCACGATCCGGTTCTCGAGCGCGTAGCCCGCGCCGGCCGGGGCCTGCGTGCGATCGGCCAGCACGCGCAACACCCCGTCCGGCGTGCGGGCCAGATCGGCGGCGTAGAGGTGCAGGAAGCGCCCGCCCGGCGGCCGCAGCCCGGCACAGGCGCGCAGCAAGTTCGGGTGCGCGAGGATCACTTCCGGCGGGATCAGCCCCTCGGCCAGCGTCTGGCGGGGCCCGTAGAGATCGACCAGCAGCCGATCGAGCAGGGTCGCCCGCTGGGACAGCCCGACCGCCAGCGCCGCGTACTCGGACGACGACACCTGCACCGGGACCGGGTCCAGCGGCCACGGCCGCTCGAGCCCGCGCGGATCTCCGTAGACGTTGAAGGTGACGCCGTGCTGGCGGATGAGCTGGCGCGCCTGCTCCCAGCGGCGCCACATCTCGCCCGGACCGAACGACCGCAGCGCCTCGTCCAGCACCCGCCAGTGCGGGCGGACCTGCCCGTCCGGCGCGCGCATCTCATCCCACGGAACCCGTGCTTCCTCAGGCGTGCCGGGCGAACCAGCGGTAGAGCCTGCGCCGCCCGTGTCGTCCGGCGGCGCGCTGGCCCCCTCCTGCGTGGTCCCGTGAATGGCGGTCACGATAGGTTCTGCGCAGTTAACGTCACGTTTCGAATCGGATCAAATCGCGTTAACGCACCGCCGCGCGTGGATCGCTCGGGGCCCGTCTCGACTAGGATTGGCTGTGGTGCTGATCGACTCGACGCAAGCGGCGCGCTTACCGGCTCCAGCGGTGCTGGACGGCTACGCGCCGATTCCTGGAACATACGACGAGCAGTTCGAGGCCAACGGGGACACGCGCCCCCACGCGCACATGGTGGCTGCCCTGCTGGCCAACATGAGCCCGGACACGTTCGCACGCTGCCAGGCGCTGGCCGAACTGTCACTGGCGCAACGCGGCGTGACCTTCTCCGTGTACTCGGACTCGCGCGGCACCGAGAAGGTGATGCCCGTGTGTCTGGTGCCGCGGGTGATCGGCGCCGGCGAGTGGGCCCAGATGGAAAAGGGGCTGCTCCAGCGGCTGACGACGCTGCAGCTTTTCCTGGACGACCTCTACGGCGACCAGAACGTGCTGGCCGACCGCGTGATCCCGACGGAGCTGCTGCTGGGGTCGAAGCACTACCTGCCGCAGCTGCGCGGGATGAAGCCCCCCGGCGGCGTTCGCATCCACATCGCGGGGATCGACCTCATTCGCAGCCCCGACGGCGTGCTGCGCGTGCTGGAAGACAACCTGCGCACGCCTTCGGGCGTGTCGTACGTGATCGAGAATCGCCTCATCACGAAGCGGGTGTTCCCGACGGCGATGGACCGCATCGGCGTCCGCCGCGTCGACGACTACCCGATCCAGCTGGTCGAGACGTTGCGCTCGGTGTCGCCCGAGGATCCGGACAACTCGACGATCGTCGTGCTGACGCCCGGGCCCTTCAACTCGGCCTACTTCGAGCACAGCTTCCTGGCCCGCTCGATGGGGATCGAGCTGGTCGAGGCCTCCGATCTGTTCGTGCACGGCGACGAGGTGTTCGTGCGAACGACGCAAGGTCCGCGGCGCGTGCACGTCATCTATCGCCGCACCGACGACGCGTACATCGACCCCGAGTTCTTCCGCCCGGACAGCTTGCTGGGCGTGCCCGGCTTGATGCGCGCCTGGGCGGCCGGGAAGGTGACGCTGGCGAACGCGCCCGGCAACGGCGTCGCCGATGACAAGGCGATCTACCCGTTCGTGCCCGACCTGGTCCGCTACTACCTGGGCGAAGATCCGATCCTGCAGCAGGTCCCGACCCATGTCTGCGCGCGCCGCACCGACTGCGCGTACGTGCTCGAGCACCTGTCGGAGCTGGTCGTCAAGGCGGTCGACGAAGCGGGCGGTTACGGCATGCTGATGGGACCGGAGGCCAGCGCCGCGGAGCTGGACATGTTCCGTGACCGCATCCGCAGCGATCCGCGCCGCTACATCGCGCAGGGGCGCGTCGAGCTGTCGACGTCCCCGACCTGGATCGCCGATTCGCGGCGGGTCGAGCCGCGGCGCATCGACCTGCGCCCCTTCATCCTGACGGGAAAGCAGCGCAGCTGGGTGCTGCCGGGCGGCCTCACGCGGGTCGCGCTGCGGGCGGGCTCGTACGTCGTGAACTCCAGCCAGGGTGGCGGCTCGAAGGACACCTGGGTCCAGGCGGACGCCACGTGATCTCGCGCGTCGCGGACCACTGCTTCTGGTTGGGGCGCTACATTGAGCGCGCCGAGAGCACGGCCCGCCTGCTCCAGGTCACGCGCACGCTGGCGTTCGACGCCGAGCTGCCGCCCATGTCCTGCTGGCGCCCGCTGGTCACGGTGTCCGGGCAGTACCCCGAGCTGGCGACCCACCTGGGCGCGGACGCGGCCGGCAACGGCGAGGCCGTCCAGCGCTACATGACCTGGGCGCCCGACAACCCGGTGTCGATCCGCAGCTCGAACCGCGCCGCGCGCGAAGGGGCCCGGTCGATCAGCGAGGTCATCGGCCACGACATCTGGGAGGCCACCAACGACATAAACCTGTGGTTCATGTGCGAAGGAGCCGCCGCCCAGTACCTGCAGGACCGCGACGAGGTGTACCGGCACGTGCGCCGCTCGACGCAGCTTTGCCTGGGGCTCATTCGCAGCACGATGCTGCACGACGAGGCCATGGACTACCTGTGGCTGGGCGTGATGATGGAACGGGTCGGTCAGACGGCGCGCACGCTGGACATGCACCACCACATCCGGACGGCCGCCGGCCCCAGCAACCAGTCGTTGCTGCAGACCGCGCTCTGGCTCTCGCTGCTGCGCGCCTGCTCCGGCTTCGAGGCGTTCATGCGCCGGCAGCACGGCCGGGTCAGCGGCGAAGCGGTCATCTCGTTTCTGCTGTTCGAATCGCGGTTCCCGCGCTCACTGCGCTACTGCCTGCGCTCCGCGCTGGGTCTCTTCGCCCGGCTGGCGCCGGCGCAGGGGGGCGGCATCGCCACAGGGCGCGCCCGCCTGGAGAGCCTGGACGCCTGGCTGGACGACCAGGAAAAGACCGGCGGCATCGTCTCCGACCACATGCTGCTCACGCGCGTCGTCGACGACACCGCCGCCGCCTGCGCGGCGATCCAGCAGCGGCTCGCCGGCAAGGACGAGCTCGCGCTGGGTCAGCCCGCACAGACTCAGACCCAGGCCCAATAGCGACTCAGTTCCGGACGTAGTGGCAGGTGTACCCGCCGGGGTTCTTCTCCAGATACTTCTGGTGATAGTCCTCGGCAGGAGTGAACGCGCCGGCCTCGACGATCTCCGTGACGATCGGCGACTTCCAGCGCCCCGACGCCTGCGCGCGCGCCTTGGCCTGCTCGGCGACCTTTCGCTGCTCGGGCGACGTCACGAAGATGGCGGACCGGTACTGCGAGCCCCGGTCGTTTCCCTGGCGGTTGGGGGTGGTCGGGTCGTGCATGCGGAAGAACCACTTTTCCAGCAGGTCGTCGTACGACAGCTTGGCGGGATCGAACACCACCCGTATGGCCTCCGCGTGCCCCGTCGCGCCGGTGTGCACGTCCTCGTAGGTCGGGTGCGCGGTCTTGCCGCCCGTGTAACCGACCTGCGTCTCGATGACCCCCGGGACCTGGCGGATGATCTCCTCCATTCCCCAGAAGCAGCCGCCCGCCAGGACCGCCGTCTCCAGGGTGGGCGTGCAGCCGGGCTTGCCGCCCGCCGCCGGCCGCGTGCAGCTGTTCGGCTCGGGGGCGGTCGGTGCGGCCGAGGCGTGCGCGGCGTTGCCCGCTTGCGCAGCTTTACCAAAGAGAGGCAAGTACGCGCCGTAGCCCTCCGCCTCCAGCTTGTCGACGGGGATGAAGCGCAGCGACGCGGAGTTGATGCAGTAGCGCAGCCCCGTCGGCGCGGGGCCGTCGTCGAAGACGTGCCCCAGGTGCGACGAACCGGCGACGGAGCGAACCTCCGTGCGGCTCATCCCGTGCGTGCGGTCGTCCTCGTCGACGACGCGACCCTTTTCGACCGGCCGGGTGAAGCTGGGCCAGCCAGTCCCGGAGTCGAACTTGTCCGTCGAGCTGAAGAGCGGCTCGCCCGTGGCGACGTCGACGTAGAGCCCGGGCTGGTGGTTGTCCCAGAACGCGTTGTCGAACGGCGGCTCAGTCGCGGCGTTCTGTGTGACCTGAAACTGCACGCCCGTGAGCGACTTGCGGAGCTGCTCGACCGGGGGCTTGGTGTACTTCTTGGTGGACATGACGCGGCCTCCTGTGGGGTCGCCGTTGACGCGCGGTCCGGAGCGTCCCCAGGCCATTCCGACTAGCGTGACCACAGCCAGGCCGGCGACGGCCAGCGTGGTGGGATGGAAGGACCTCGGCTTCAGCTCCGGATGGGGCGACTTCATGGCGACCTCCTACCAGAGTCTACGACCCCGGCCGCCCCCGGTTACGGTCGGACCTCTTCTTCGCCGACCGCCGCCAGGGCCTCCGCCAGCAGCGGGGCCGCGCCCCATTCGAACGGGTCGGGCATGAGCTCGCCGTTGAGCTGGTAGGCGCCGCCGTAAATGCCGAACCGGCAGACCTGCACCGGGACGACCAGCCGCGCGTTCGGGGGCCCGGGCAGCAGGATCTGCGCCGCCAGCAGCGCCGCGGTGACCAGCTGGGAGCAGAAGAGCCGCCGGTAGCCGGGGTCCAGGCCGAACACCTCGTCCCAGAGCTTTTCGCCGAGGGTGGACCACCAGGCCGCGACGCGCGCCACGGCGAACTGGTGGCCCAGGTGCTCCATCAGCAGGTGAAACAGCGGATTTTCGAGGTCGTAGAGACCGGCCGCGGCGACGCCCGCGTAGTTGTACTTGTTGCCCGCGTTCTGGGCGTAGTAGGCGGCCAGCGTCGCCGGCACCAGCGACGCCCGGATCGGCTCCCCGAGCGGCAGGTAAAAGCAGGTGTGGTCGTCCCGGTACCTCGCCAGCGCGTCGGCGACGGGCGTGACCGTCACGCCGAGGCCCGTCGCCTCCAGCAGCGAGAGGGGCTGGGCGGGCGCTGGCTGAAGGAGGATCCCGACGTGCGAGATCTTCGACACCGTCGCCTTCTGGATGAAACGGTCGACGGGCGAGGTGCCGTGGAACGCCAGCACGTCGCCCGGCGCCGGCGCCCGCCCGCAGCGCCCAGCCAGGAAGTCGTCGATGGAGCCCCCAACCACGGACAGGTCCATGCGACGCCAGATTACCGCGCCCGTAGACGGGTGGCGGCATTTTGCGTAAGACAGAGAAGGGGCCGCGAGCACGCACGATGGATCTGGGCGCAGTCGCGTTTCGCGGGACGACGCGGTTCCGTTTGGTGCGATTCCTCGGCCGCGGCGGCATGGGCGTCGTGTACGAGGCGTTCGACGAGGGCAACCGCGTGCCGGTCGCCCTGAAGCTGCTGCCGGTCGTGAACCCCGACATGCTGCTGCGGTTCAAGCGCGAGTTCCGGGCCGTCGCGGACGTCCGGCACCCGAACCTGGTGCGCCTCGGCGAGCTGGTGTCGGAGGGGTCGCAGTGGTTCTTCACGATGGAGCTGGTCGACGGCACCGACCTCATCAGCCACGTGCGCGGCCTCGAGCCCCCTGCCCGACCGGTCGAGACGCCGGCGCTGGCCTCCGACGCCCCGACGATCAAAGCCGGGAACCCCCAAGCGGTTCCCGCGCCTTCCCGCGATGAGCTCCGCCGGGCGAACGCCAGCTCCGTTCAGACGCCCATCGTCGCCCCGGGTGAGGCGCTGCGCCGCTACGATCCGGGCGGCAGCAACGTCTACCAGGAGGATCGGCTGCGGGCGGACCTGACGCAGCTGGCCCGCGCGCTGGTCGCGCTGCACGAGGCTGGCTGCGTCCACCGCGACGTGAAACCCTCGAACGTTCTGGTGACGCCGGAGGGTCGGGCGGTGCTGCTGGACTTCGGTCTGGTGAGCGCGACTTCGCTGGCGACGACCCATTCGGGCGCGGGGACGCCCGAGTACATGTCGCCCGAACAGGTCGCCCTTCAGCCGGTGAGCGCCGCGGCCGACTGGTACGCGCTGGGCGTCATCCTGTTCGAGATCCTGAGCGGGCGCCTCCCGTTCGAGGGGCTGCCGCACGAGATCCTCTACCGCAAGCAACATGGCCGCCCCCCTCGCCTGGCCGCGCTGGCGCCCGGCGCGCCGGCCGACCTGGCGGCGCTCTGCGACCGGCTGCTCGATCCCGACCCGGACGCGCGGCCCACCGGCGCCGAGGTGCTGGCCGTCCTGGAGCCCGCGCGCGCCGGCGATCCCGTCCGCGCGATCGTGCGCCGCGACGAGCCGACGGCCGTGGTGGGGCGCGACGCGGAGCTGAAGGTGCTCGCCGCGGCGTTGCACGAGGTGCGGTCAGGCCAGGGCGCGCGCCTGCTGGTCGTGCGCGGCGAGTCCGGCGTCGGCAAATCGTCGCTGGTCGCGACGTTCTTGCAACGTCTGGAAGACGACGCGAATCCGGAGAGCAGCGACGCGGACTGGGTGGAGCGCGGCCCGCCGCTGGTGCTGACCGCGCGCTGCTACGAGCGCGAGCTGGTCCCGTTCAAGGCTTTCGACGGCCTGGTGGACGCGCTCACCCATGTGCTGCGGCGCCTGGACGCCGAGACGCTGAGCCGCGTGATCCCGGATCGGGCCGCCGTGCTGCTGCAGGCGTTTCCCGTGCTGGGGCGGGTGTCGCTGATCGCCCACGCGCCGCAACAGCACATCGGGACCGACCCGCGCGAGGTGCGCGACTCGATGTTCGTGGCGTTCCGGCAGCTCTTGCGCGGGCTGGCCGCGCTGGCCCCCATCGTGGCGTTCGTCGACGACCTGCAGTGGGCCGACGCCGACTCGCGCGCGCTGCTGACAGAGGTGCTGCGCCCCCCCGACGCGCCCCGCATGCTGCTGATCGGCACCTTCAGGACCACGTCCGCCGAAGAGCGGGCGGCGACGCTGCTGGGCGGCGAGGTGCCCGAGCAGCAGCTCCCGCTCGGCAACCTGGACAGCGACGCCGCGCGCGAGCTGGCACGCGGGCTCCTGGCAAGCAGCGGCGGCAGCGCGAACCTGGAGCACAACGCCGAGGTGATGGCGCGGGAGTCGGGCGGGCACCCGCTGTTCCTGCTGGAGCTGGCGCGCACGGCCCACCTGCGGCGCGGCAACGGCGCGTCGGTGACGCTGGACGGCGTTCTGCGCGCGCAGCTGGAATCGTTTTCGACGCCGGCGGTGCGGCTGCTGCGCGCGCTGGCCGTGGCCGGCGCGCCCACACCCGTGCGGATGCTGCGGCGCCTGGCGGGCGTCGAGGGCCCGGCGGCCCTGTCGCTGGTCGACGAGCTGCGCTCCGCCAAGCTGGTCTACGCCGTCACCGAGCGCGACGACGAGCTGCTGGACTTCACGCACGACCGGATCCGACTGGTCGCGCGGCAGTCCACCTCCAACGCCGAGGCGCGCACGCTGCACGGCGAGCTGGCCGAAGCCTTCGAGGACGCGGGCAGCATCTTGCGCGCGGGCGTCCACTGGCGTGAAGCGGGGTATCCGGACCGCGCGGCCGTCCACTTCGCTGCGGCGGCACGGCGCGCGGCCGAGGCGCTGGCCTTCGACCGCGCCGCCGCGCAGTACCGCGACGCGCTGGCGCTGGGGACCTGGTCGGAGGAACAGCGCCGCGAGCTGCTGGTCGGGCTGGGCGACGCGCTGGCCAACGCGGGACACGGCGCCGAGGCGGCCGCGCACTACCTGAGCGCGGCGCGCGCGGCCGGCCCGGCGCAGGCCATGGACCTTCGCCGCCGGGGGGCCGAAGAGCTGATTCGCAGCGGCCGCCTGGACGAGGGGCGCGAGGTCGCCGCCGAGGCGCTGGCCGCCGCGGGGCTGGCTTTCGCCAAGTCACCGGTGCGCGCGCTGCTGGTCCAGCGCGCGGCGCTGTTCCTGCGCGGCCGCCGTTTTCGCTCGCGCAGCGCCGAGGAGATCGCGCCGCGCGACCTGGCGCGCGCCGATCTGTGCTGGTCGATCTCGTCGGGTCTGGGGCTGATGGACCCGGTGCAGGGGGCGCACTTCCAGGCGCGCAGCCTGTTGCAGGCCTTGCGCGCGGGCGAACCCTCCCGGATCTCGCGCGGGATCGCGGGTGAGGCCGCCTATGCCGCCGCGCAGGGGAACGACCGTCGCGCGCAGCGTCTGCTGGCCGAGGCGGCCGCCATCGCCGCCAAGCTGGATCACCCGCACGCGACCGGGATCGTCGCGCTGATGGGCGGCCTGTCCGCCCACCTCGGCGGACGATTCGCGCCGGCGCTGGAGCATCTGGCGGCGGCCGAGCGAATCTTTCGCGAGCGCTGCGTGGGCGCCGCGTGGGAGCTCAACGCCGTCCGGCACTTCACGCTGGAGTGCTTCTACTACCTGGGCGCGCTCGAGCGCTTCCGGGTCTCCGCGGCCGAGGGGTTGAAGGAGGCGAACGACCGCGGCTCCGTGTATGCCGCCACGACTTTGCGCATCGGCCTCGCCAACGCGGTTTGGCTGCTGGGCGACGATCCGGCGCGGGCGCGCCGCGAAGCGCGCGAAGCGATGGCCGCCTGGTCCGCGCAGGGCTACCACATCCAGCACTGGTACCAGCTGATCGCCGACACCCAGACCGACCTCTACGAAGGCGACGGCGAAGCCGCGTTCCAGCGCCTCATGAGCGGCTGGCCGGCGCTGCGGCGGTCGATGCTGCTGCAGATGCACCACACCCGCACCGTCGCCATTCACCTGCGCGGGCGCGCCGCAGTCGCCGGCGCGATCGCCGCCAGCGGGGAGCCGCGCCGTGAACGCCTGGACGTGGCGCGCCGCGCGGCCGTGCGCCTACGCCGGGGCGCCGGCTGGGGCGCCGCCATGGGCGCGCTGCTGCTGGCGGGCGTCGAGCACGTGGCCGGCAACGCCGCCGAGGCGCGCGCCTGGGCGACCCGCGCCGCCGACGAGACGGGCAGTCATCAACTGAGTCTGTTTCAGGCCGCCGCGCGCCTGGCGCTGGGCGCGATCGCGGGTGACGCGGACGTCACCGCGGCCGGCGAGACCTGGATGCGCGACAACGGCGCCCGCTCGCCCCACGCCCTGGCGCGCATGCTGGTGCCCGGTCCCCTTCAATAAATCTGGAACTGCCCGCCCAGAATCATCAGCCCCCAGAGCTGCAGCAGCCCGGTGTAATACCGGGGCTGCCCGACCTGGACCGGCATGTTCCAGAAAGCGGAAAGGAACTGGCTGCGGTTGCTGTTCGTCGAGATTCCAGCCGCGATCGCGTTCGAAACGACCAGCGACAGCTCGTGAATCGGGTTCGAGCCCGGCATGCCGTCCAGCGAGAAGGACGTCCCGTAGTTGTTGATCCCGCCGGACGCGGACGACGAGAAAAAGCTGAGAAGCTTGTTGGCGAGCGTGACGTTGTCGGCGGTGCCGCCCGTCCAGATCTGATCGATGACGACGTTGATCTGGGTTCGATACGCCTCCGGCTGGAACATGTCCCAGCCGGGCACGGCTTTTCCGGTGAAGTACGACTCGATGGGCGTGAGCCCCGTCGTCGGCCAGGCTGCGTTGTGGATGAGTGCCCGGCCGCTGGTCGCGTCGGTCGAGAACGTGGGATCCGCGTCGGCCTGCGCCCATACGGCGTAGTAGCCCGGCATCACGATCGAGGGCCGCGTCACCCCCGCGGTGGCGTACGAGGTGTCCGGGTACGCGTACGGCAGATGAGCGGTGGCGTCGAACAGGTTCGTCACCGTCCCCGTGCCGCCGTTGTCGTCCACCTTGTGCTTCATGGTGTGGAACAGCGCCAGCGCGTCGGTCTGGTAATCGATCGCGCCGGTGCTCCCCCAGCGGTGGTGGGCGAAGATCAGCGCGGTCACGAACTGCTCGAACCCGAACGGGTCCAGGCAGGGGCTGCTCCCTGTCTGGTCCGCGTCATCGCACATCGAGTTGAAGTAGCCCGCCTTCGCCCCGGTCGTGACCTCCATCTGCGCCTTTGCGTAGCGCCACAGGTGATCGAAGTCGTCCTGATGGTTCAACTGGACGGCCAGCATCATCCCCAGCCCCTGCCCCTCCGAGCGCACCTGCGAGTGCAGGACGTCCAGGATGTACGCCTGCGTCGAGTCGGCGGGGTTCAGGAAATAAATGGGCTGCTGCGCCGATTGGCTCCCGTGGAACAGCTGGTTGTAGACGCTGGCGATCTTGTTCGACACCGTCGTATCCGTCAGGTTCAGCACGGTCTGCAGCACCCGCGGGTACGACGACGGCCGCGTGACCGGGTGCAAGACCGTGGCGTCCGAACCGGCGGCGGCATCCGGAACCGGAACGGTGGCGTCCGGAACTGGGACGGTGGCGTCCGGATTCAGCTGACTCGGATTCGAACCGAGCGAGTCGGTCGTGGTCCGACAGCCAGCCGCCAGCAGCACGAGCAAAATAGCGCCGGCGGCGCGCATGGGGTGGCTCAGTCGGCGAGCCGCGTGCGGACGTGCGAAGCCAGCACGCTGTTCGGGTGGCGCCGCAAGAACTCCCGGGCGCGGGCGTGCGCGGCGTCGGTGCGCCCGCTCTCGGCCAGCGCATCGATGCGCAGGACCTCTGCCTCCATGTCCAACCGGCCGCGCGGATAAACGCGCGCGTACCGATCGAGAAGCGCGATCGCGCGGGTCGTGTCTCCCCGGGCCAACGCCGCGCGGGCGGCGTCGACCGACGCCAGCTCACGGGACAGAGGAACGGGAGCCTCGTCGGCGGCCGCGCGGTGATGGCGTGCAACCGGCGTCGCCGGAGCGATCGCTGGTGCAGTCGGGTCAACCGCCGCACCGGTCGCCGTCGCGACGGTGGGCTCCGGCGCGTCGGGAGCCGCCGCGATGAACCGCGAAACGTGTCCGTCCGCCGCCCGGCTTTGCCAGGCGTGATAGCCGACCGGCACGGCCGCCACCGCGCCGCACAGCGCGACGCCGCTGAACAGCTTCGTCAGCGACAGCTTGCCCAGCGACAGCTTGCCCGCCGCCGCCAGCGCAGGCTTCGCGCCCGCCGCCATGATGGTCGCGGACCCCGCCAGACCCAGCGCCCCCAGCGTCTTGGCGCGCGCCGACGGCGACCCGCGATACGCCGTGCCAGCGTCCAGCAGCGCCCGCTCCAGCGCCGTCGCCCCCACATCCCTCAACCGCGTATCGTCTCTCATCGTCCCAGCTCCCCGCTCCCGCCGCTCCCCAGGGCCGCGACGCGCGCGCGAAAATCGCTGCGTGCACGGCGAAGCCGTGACGCCACCGTTCCCCGCGGAATCCCCACCACCTCGGCGATTTCCGCAGCCGTCATCTCCTCGAATTCGTGCAACACAAACACCGCCCGCAACGACTCTTCCATCTGGTCCAGCACGCGATCCAGAAGCTCGCGCATCCGCTTCTGGTCGGTCAGCGCTTCCGGCGTCGCCAGGTGCTCGACCTGCTCGGGCACCTGGTCCTCGGCCACCTCGCGGCGGCGCGCGGCGGTCCGGCGGGCATGGGCCGCCTGGTTGAATGCGACGCGGAACAGAAAGCTCTTCTCGGCGCCGTGCCGGATGTCGTCCAGGCGGCGCGAGGCGACGATGAACGTCCGCTGCACCTCGTCGTCGATCTCGGATTCGGGCGTCCCCGAGTTCCGCAGGACGCGGGCCACGAAGTCGACGTAGGTGTCGACCAGCTCGCGCAGCCGCGCCTCGCGCGCGCGGGCGACGGCCAGCACCCGCTCCGGACGTTGCGGAAGCGGCGCGGCGTCGGCGTCGAGCGCGCGGGTTTCGATGAGGACCGCGGAGGTCATGAGGTCTGTGCGTCTCAAATGCCCGCTCCCGCGCGGATTGATCATAGCCTCGGCGGCCGCCGATTTACAGGCCATGGACGAGGCCGACCGCCAACGTCGGGGAGATTGACGCGGTCGCCCCGACCGCCTGCGGCGCGATGGTCCCGACGGTGAAACGCCGCTCGATGATTGGGAAATCGACGCCCAGCTCGGCCCTCAGCCAGAACCCCGCACCTCGACCCACCTCGCCCCGCAGCACGACGCCCCCGCTGCCCCACCAGCGCGTGGACGTCAATCGATCCGTGACGTTGCGGTCCATGGCCGTCAGGATGCCGCCGGTCACCCGCACGCAGGGCTCGACGGTGGCCATCCCGCCGAGGACCCACCCGGGGCAGCCATCGACCGACGCCGCGTACCAGCGGACGGCCAGATCGTCGCCCGATCGGAAGAAGTCGCCCGCCACAAATAACAACGAAGCGGCGACCGAGGGGGCCCGCGCGGACGTTCGACTGGCGAATCCGGCCGAGACCTGGCCCCCGAAACTGAGGCTCGAGCTCAACAGCCGCGCCGCGACCGCGGCGGCGGACAACGCCGGGCGGCGCTCGACGGATGTCTCGGCCGGGGGCGCGACGGTCCGGATCGCCTCCGGGCCGGGCGCGGGCGGCGGCGGCGCCGGCGCGCGAGGCGCGGCTGCGCGAGCTGGTCGACACCTACGTCGACTTCGTGGCCCGC
>JBJMQQ010000189.1:0-23537 GCA_045802645.1 Polyangia bacterium | reverse complement strand
ACCGTGTGGTGGGCGTCGACCTCGACGTCGCCGGTGGCCTGGATGTCCAGGTCGAAGAGGCCATGGCGGGCCACCGCTTCCAGCATGTGGTTGAAGAACGGCACCGGCGTCGCGATCCGCCGCTGGCCCGTTCCGTCCAGGCTCAGGGCGAGGGAGATGTCGGTCTCGGATGTCTTGCGTTTGATGTTTGCTCGGCGCGTCATGGGGTTCCGGGGGCCTCGCAGCGGCCTCGATGGAAGGCCCTAATCTAACCCGGCGGCCCACATGACGCCCAAAAAGGCGCTGGAATGCGGCCGATCTTCCAGAGATTCGCCACGGCGCGCGATATAATTTGTCGGCCGTCCGATGTCGAAGCGCGCCCGCAGCCCGGTGCTTGGTTACAACCACAACCTGCGTTACGGCGGGCGCGTGTTCCACGTCCAGACCGAGGATTCGGGTCAGTCCTACGCCCGGCTTTACACCCACCTCTTCTTCGAGGGGACGATCTTGTCGTCGAAGAAGGAGGAGTACGACCCCGCAGCGGCCGAGGACGCGGTCCGCGCGCTGATGCAGAAGCTGCACAAGGCGATGATCCGCGAGCTGACGCGCGGCGAGCACGACCCGCGCATCACGGCCTTCTTCGGGGCCCGCGGCGAGCCAGCCATGCTGGAACCGCGCCCCGTCGCAGCGGTGGCGCCGGCGGCGACCGGCGACGCCAGTCCGGCGGTTGCTGCGGCGGCCGTGCCGGTGCCCGCCACGCGCGCGCCCGTGCCGCCGAAGCCCCCGACCAAACCGGTGGTGATCGTTCAACCGACGGCGCTGAAGCGTTCGCCGATCGTGGTGACCAACCCTGCCGAGGGCGTCGTGGTCCGCCGGAACGTCGTCATTGACGTCGGCGCCGGGCAGCCGCCGGTCCAGGGGACGGCGGCGGCGGCGACAAACGCGGCCAGCACGCGCGCCAAGAGCAGCGCGCCCCTGACCGCGCGCGAAGGATCCGCGTTCGTGGTCGGCAGTCGGCCGCGCCCCGCCGCCGGCGCGGCCGACGCGCAGCCGTTGGCTTCAGCCCGCGACGTTCGCATGCCCTGGGAGACGCCGGCGGCACGGCGCGCGGCGCAGGTCGCGGCGAGCGCCGCCCCAGTGTCCGAGCAGGCTCCGACTTCGACGAGCGGCAAGATCCGGATGCCCTGGGACCCGCCAGGCAAAGCGTCGGAGGGGCTCGCCTCGGACAAGAGCCTCGACGAGGTCATCCTCGAGTATCTCGCCGACGATCAAGAACCCGGGCAACAGTGACAGCCTAGAGGGCCTCCCCGAGGCGGGCCACGATTCCGGCGTCACCGTCCACTAGAACGCGGTCGCCGTCGGACAGAGCCGCCAGCGCACCCACCGCACCGACGACGGCGGGGATGCCACGCTCGCGTGCCTGCGCGGCGACGTGATCGAGGACGCCCCCGGTTTCCACGACCAGCGCGGCGGCGGCGATGAGCGGTAGCTCCGTCGGCAGGATGGTGCGGGCGACGATGACGGGGGGCTCCCCGGGGGTGTCGCCGGCAGCCACGGGCCAGTGGCGGACGATGCCGATGCAGGCGCCGGGCGAGCCACCGCGGCCACGAAGCCAGCCCGCGGTGGTTGCAGCGGCCGCCTCGTCGAGTCGCGGCGGTGTCGTTCGCGCTCGCGCATCTTCTTCGGTGGCCGCTGTGACCAGCCGCGACGCCTCCGCGCGCGTGAGGGCCGCCTCGCCTCGCGCGAACCCGCGAACGACGTCCAGCGGCAGCCAGAAGACGTCGCCGGCGCGTTCCAGGACGCCCGACGCAGCCAGGCGCTCGCCTTCGGCCAGCAGCGCGCGGCGGACGTGCGCCTGCGCGCGGGCGTAGAGCGCGTCGTCGTCCTCGGCGACGGCGGCCGCGTCGCGGGCGGCGGCCACCAGGCGGTCCCATTCCTCGCGCTCGGTGTCCGGCACCCGTTCGCGCACGCGGGCGGCGGTCGCCCCGGGATTCACGGTCTGGGTCGCTGACACCAAACCGCGCGCGGGCAGGGCGGCCGGGTCTTCCCGCCACGTCGGCGCGGCGACGTCCCACACGGCCGCTTCGTCGCCGAACGCCGCCGCGTACCGGGTGCGATCGCCGGCCAGCGCCGCCCGTGCCGTGGCGGCGCTGGCGACGGACGCGAGCAGCTTCGGCAGCAACTCGGCGGCGGGCAGGCCCAGGTCGCGCAGCCGCTTCGCGAGAGCGTCGCGCGCGGCCCGTGCCGCCGGTTGCACGACGGCGAACAGCGGCTCGTAGATGGTCACGAAGGTCTCCAGCGCCTGCTCCAGCGGCTCGGGCGCCGCCAGACGCCGATTGGCGAGCTGTTCGAGCTGGGCCAGCGCGGCGCGCGCGTCGGGGACGTTCACGGCCGGCGCGACCTCGCGCGATCGGTATAAGAGATAGCCGCCGCGCACCCGCTGCGCGAAGGGCACCGCGCAGCGGGCGTCGACCAGCGCCACCAGGCCGGCCTGGGCGGGCGACAGCGGCAACGGGTTGTGGGCGGCGTCCCAACGCCAGCCGGGCTCCGCAGCGCTGGTGTTCGCCGCCGGCCGGCGCGGCCGCCCCGCGCGATACTGGCGCAGCTGCAGGAAGATGGGGGCGTCGCCTGTCGCGGCCCACTCCAGCTCGACAGGGCCATGGGTCGCGACCAGGGTCGCCAGCGCGGCCTCCAGCCGATCGCGCAGCACCGGGCCGACGGCACCGCGCGCTTCGATGATCGGATGTGACCCGGGTGTCCCGTCCTGTGCGGCCGTTCCTTCGGCCGTGCCGGCGACGAAAGGATGGATCAGCGCAGCCATCGGCAGCACGTCGGGCGAGCGCCCGCGCGCGCCCAGGTACGCGACCGCCGCGGGCGTGAGCGCCGTGGCCAGCACCTCCCGCAGCGCGCCTTCGACGTCCTCGGGCCGAATGTCGACCCGCGATGTGTAGAGGCCGGCGCCCAGCGCGTCCGGATCGTCTTCCGTCTCGGCCGACGAACGCACCGACAGGCGCGCCGCGCCCGGGAGCGCCGCCACCCGCGCCCGCAGCTCCTCGACGAACCCGTCCGGCCAGGGGGCGGCTCGCAGCGCCGCGGCGGCCTCGACGATGCGGGCCAATGCCCCGCCGTCTGCCAGCGTCGCCGGCAGCAGTGGTCCCCCGCGCCTGAGCGCCCGAAAGAGCTCGGTCGTCACTGCGAACGCGGGTGGCACCGGCAGCCCCGCCTGACCCAACCTCAGCAGTGACCGCGCCTTGCCGCCTATCGCCTGAGAATCGGCACCTGGCGACGCGAGGTCGACGCAGAAGCGGTTGACGGGGCGCGCCGGCATGGTGCGGTCATGTTAGCTTGCAGGGCCACATGCGTGGCCCTTTGCTCTCCGGACCCCTCGGCAGTCAGCCCGCGCTGGAGGCGTTGCTGCGCTGGACGGACAAGCATGCGCCTGTCGTCGTCCTGGGGCCGCCCTGGTTGGGCGCCGCCCTGTCACGCGGCGGCGCCGCCCTGGTGCTGGTCGAAAGCGAGGTGCGCCCGCAGGCGGTGCGCGTCCGCCGCCGCGCCCGCAAGGAGAACCAGCGCCTGGACGTGGCGCTGGCCGCCGCCGAGCTTCCGTTCCGGCGCGGTTCCCTTTCGGCGCTGGTGATCGAGAACGCCGCCGGCCTGCCCGCCGCCGAGACCCAGCGCTGGATCGGCGCGCTGGCGCCCTCGCTGCGGCCGGGCGGGCGCCTCATCGCCGCGGATGCGACGTCCAGCGAGGCGGCCGCCGCGCGCGTGGCCGGCGCGTTCCTGTCGGCGGCGCTGCAGGGCATCGTGCAAGAGTGGCCCCGCGAAGGGGCGGTGCTCACCGTCGGCGTCGCGCCGCCCGCGCCCGTGTTCGCGGCCCGCTACGATCTGTCCTGAGCGCGGTTGAGCTCTCGCGCGACGGGGTCGGCGTTCATCCCGATCAGGAACGTGAGCCCCGCGTCGGGCAGGTGCTTGGACATGCGCGTTTCGAGCTCTTTCTTCTCCGCCTCGGTGAGCTCCGTTCGACCTTGGGCGAGCTCCTTCACGTGGCTGGCGACCGCCAGCAAATACTCCATCTGCTGCTGAACCAGCTTCCCCGGCGCCGCGGGTGCGCCGTGCCCCGGAAAAACCAGGTCCATCCCCCGGCACAGTCTTTCGACGGTGAAGAGATTCGCGAGCCACGCGAGAACGTGGCCGTCGGCGACGTAGGAGTGGACGCCGTTGAAGACCAGGTCGCCCAGGAATGCCGTCCGCTTCGGCGTCTCGATGAACCAGACCGAGTTCGCCTCCGCGTCTCCGCCAGGGCCAAGGTCCAACACGGAGTACGTGACACCGTCGAACGTCAGGCTGTCGCCCGATTTCACGACGGTGTTCGGGTACGTCCACCTCTGCACCCATTCGGCGCCAAAAACCGGTGTCCACTGGCGTCGCTTCGGCTCCTCCAGCTTCCGCATCAGATCCAGCACGGGCTGCGTCGCCACGATCTTCGTGTTTGCGCCGGCGACCAGGTTGGTGATTCCCGCCACGTGATCGGGGTGCGGGTGTGTGACGAGCACGGCGAGGAGCGGCTTGCCGAGCGCGTCGAGCTCCCTCCGGAAGGACTGGCTCTCGCTTTCTGACAGGGTCGCGTCGACGGCGACCACGCCGTTGGGCGTCTCGATCAGGTATGCGTTGACGAAGATGCCGCCTTCGCCGCATGCGTGCGTGTGAATGGTGACGTTCTTTGCGAGCTGGTGGGACATGTTCTCTCCTCGATGGGGACAACATGGCGGCGGCGGCCTGCAACGACCAATTCGTTCGGCGTCACGGCAGTATTCGTGCCGTGAATAGGAGCGCGTCGTACAATGGGCGTTCGTGAATCTGTCCGCGATCGATCTGAACGTCCTCGTCGCGCTGGACGCGCTTCTCACGGAGAAGAACGTCACGCGGGCGGCCGCCCGCATCGGGCGCAGCCAGCCAGCGACCAGCCACGCCTTGAACCGCGCGCGCGATCTCTTCGAGGATCGCCTCCTCGTGCGCGTGCGCGGAGCGTTCGAGCTCACCGCGCGCGCCCGCCTCATCGCCCCCAAGCTTCACCGACTCCTGCGGGAGCTCGGCGCGGTCCTCGACGCGCAGCGGGACTTCGATCCGGCGGCCATCGAAAGCGTCACGATCGGCGCGACCGACTACGCCGGGTTCGTCCTTCTTCCGCACCTCTTTGCCGTCCTGCAAGACGTCGCCCCGCGATTGAGCGTCCGGTTGCGAACCGCCGAGGGACTCGACGCGCTCGACCCCGTCGCCAGCGGCGCGGTCGATCTGGCGGTGGGGACTTTTCCGCACGTGCCCGCCGGCCTGCGCACGGAGCGCCTGTTCGACGACGAATTCGTGTGCGTGCGTCGCAAGACCCGCGGTGCGCGCCGGCGGCGCGTTTCAGTCGAGGAGTTCGCGGCGCTCCGACATGTCCTGGTGGTATCGCCGGCCAGCGGCCGTGGCCCCATCGACTATGCCCTCGAGCGCATCGGTCACTCTCGTCACATCGCTGCGTTCGTCCCGCAGTTCCTGGTGGCGCCGGGCCTCGTCGCGGCCACTGACCTGGTGCTGACGACGGGACGACGGATCGCCGAGCGGTTGGCGGCTCCCCTCGGCCTCGAGACGTTCGCGCCGCCGGTGGTCCTCGACCCCTTCAGCGTCAGGATGGTCTGGCATCCGCGGACACAGGGCGACAGCGTCGGGGTCTGGCTTCGCTCCAGCTTGCGGGAGGCGACGTCGCGCCTGCGCAGATCCTGATTGTGTTTGCCCCCGCCGGCTATACTCGGACGATGGCGCGACGTTGGAGCCTCGCGCTGGGCCTTTCGCTGCTGGCGCACCTGATCGTCGCGGTGGCCGCGCTGGGCGTCGGCATGCGCCCCTTCCAGGGGGCCGTCGACGTCGAGATCACCGGCCTCGACACGGCGCAGGTCACCGATCTCCCGCTCGGCGGGCCGCCGCCCGGCGGGGGTGGACCGGCGCGCACGCCGCGCCGCGCGCACCACCGCGCCCCGCGGGCCGCCGAGCCGGAGATCGAGGCCACACGCGCCGACGACCAGGAGCAGTCCGGGCAGACCCGGGCCCAGCAGGACGCGGGCGGGCCGGCGCCGACCGACGACCTGACGGCGTACGGTCCGCGGGGGTCGCGGTTGACGGTGCTGTTGCGGCTGGACCGCTTGCGCACCAGCGACCTGGCGCCGGGCATCGACGCGCTGCTGGCCCGCCTGCCCGATCATCGCGATCTGCTCGACGGCACGGGGCTGGATCTGTTCCGGTCCTTCGACGCGCTGTTGATCGCGACGCCGCACCCGCTGGATCCGACGGTGACGTTCCTGGCGGTGCGCCACCACCTGGAAAACGACACGTTCCGCCGGGCCCTCAACGACGGCGCGAGCGCAACGGATCGCGCGATCACCTGGCACGCCGATCACGGGCGGTGGATCGGCGAGCGGCGCGCGCTGCACGGCAAGACGGCGGCTGGTTTTTCGCGCGACAACCGGCTCATCGTGCTGGCTGCGCCCGGGCTGGCGGTCGTCACGCCGCCCGCCTACCGCGCGCTGCTGCTGGACCGCGCGGCCGCCAAGGTGGCGGTTGCCGCGGCGGACGGCGGTGCAGCAACCGACGCCGGCACGGCCGACCCGCCCTCCGTCGACTGGGCGACGCTGCTGTCGCGCATCGACGCCGAAGAAGGGCTGATGCCGCCGGACGGCGATGTCCTCATGAGCGCCGTCGACATCTTCAAGGGGCACGGCGGCCAGACGCCGCTGGTCTACGGGATGGAGCTGCCGGCGGCGGCGCGGGCGGTCGCCGGGATCGTCGGTGACGAATCGTTCCTGGACGTGACCGCGAACTTCGCGACCGAGGCCGACGCCCGACACTGGGAAGACGAATGGCCCAATCTCCGCGGGCGCCTGCGCGGCAACCCGCTGGTCATCCTGGGCGGCTTCTCGGCGTTGCTGGGGCGGATCACGCTGGACCGCGACGCAGCGGCCGTTCGCGTCCACCTGACCGCCACTCACGACGAAGTGCTCCGCCTCATGGGCGTCGCCCTGCGATTCCTGGGGGGCTGAAATCAGTGCGGTTGCGGTCGTGCCGCGGGGCGCGCGGGCTTGTGACCGGGGGGCGGCTCCTGGCCGTCGGCGATGACCTCTTCCATCGTGGTGCGCACGGTGCCGCCCGTGTCCTCCGGCTTGACCCCCGGCGGTCGTTCCCACGGGATCTCCATCAGGGGCTGCGCGGCGGTGACCTCGGTCATGTAGCGGGCAAAGAGCGGGACCGTCAGCATGAAGGCGGCGTCCTTTTGCCCCAGCGGCCGCTCGCGCAGGTCGTCGCCCATCCAGGTCGAGGTCATCCAGCGCGACGTGAAACCGATGAACCAGGTGTCCATCGTGGCGCTGGACGTGCCGGTTTTTCCCGCCGCCAGCAGGCCCGACGTGCGGATCGCCGGCGCGTGCCCGCGGGTCACCACGTGCCGCAGCAGCTTGGACGTCAGCCAGGCCGTGCGTGGCGGGATCACCGGCTTCGCGGGCCGCGCCAGCCCGAGCTGCATCAGGCGATCGAGCCGCTCGGACGGCGCGCCGAACGGGTCGCCGATCGCGCTGTGGTCCTCGATGACGGTCCCGGTGCGGTCCCGGATGCGGCGGATGTAGACCGGGTCGATCAGCATCCCGTTGCGCGCGAACGCCGAGAACGCGCGCGTCATCTCGTCGATGCGGCTGCACGACGCGCCCAGCGCCAGCGCCTGGTCGGGGATGATGGGCGTCGTGATGCCGAGACGCCGCGCCCACGCCTCGACGTCGTGCCCGCCCATCAGCTTGAAGAGCTGCACCGACGGGACGTTCTTCGACCAGATCAGCGCGTACTCCAGCGTGACCTGATAGTCGGACGTGTTGTTGAGGTTGGTGGGCGTCCACACCTCGCCGGTGATCGGATCGACCTCCGCGCGCGGTACGTCGTTCAGCAGCGACCCGAACCCGTAACCGCGGTCCAGCGCCAGCGAGTAGTACATCGGCTTGTACACGGACCCGGGCTGGCGACAGGCCTGCGTGACGCGGTTGAACTCCGAGCGGTCGTAGTCGTCGCCGCCGACCAGCGCCACCACATAGCCAGAGCTGTGGTCGTAGCTGAAGACCGTCCCTTGGACGCGGGGCGTCTGCTCCAGCGACACCTCGATCGGCGGGGGCTTCTTGCCGGCCTTGATCTCATCGTAAGCCGGTAGCCACTGGACCTCGCTCTTGGCGTCGTACGTCCAGTCCGAAAAGCGCTCGCGCCGCGACTGGTGCGCGTTTTTCACCCAGACGACGTCGCCTGTGCGCAGCACGCCCACCGTCGATTCCAGCTTGCGGTCGTTGACGGTGTCCTTGGCGCTGTAGGGGACGGCCCAGAGCATGTTTGCCGGCGGCAGACGGTAGACGTGGGCGCCGACCCGCACGCGGTACGCCCCCGCGTCCGCGGGGCCTTCGACCAGCCCCAGGTAGAGGCGCCCCTCGGCCGGGGGCTCGGCGCCGTAGCGGGTGGCGATGCGCCGGCGAAACTCGTCGGCGGCTGGCCCGGTCAGCCGGGCGACCGGCCCGCGCCAACCCTGGCGCTTGTCGAGCTTGCGCAGTGAGAAGTCGACGTTCTCTTGCGCCGTGACGTCGATCCAGGGGAGCAGCGTGGTCTCGATGTCGAGGCCCGCCTCGTAGAGCTTCTTGTCGCCGTAGCGGCGGCTGACGTCGCGACGCACCTGTTCGCTGAAGTAGGGCGACACCGTCCGGAAGAAGTCCGGCCGCTGCCGGATGATGACCGGGCGCGCCCGCCAGCGGTTCGCCTCCTCGTCGGACAGGTAGCCGGCGGCGACCATCGCGCTCAGCACCTGGTCGCGCCGGCTGCGGGACGTGTCCAGGTTGGCCAGCGGCGAGAAGCGGGACGGCGCCCGGACCAACCCGGCCAGCAGCGCCATCTCGCCCACGTCCAGGTCGCCGACCGCCTTGTCGAAGTAGGTCCGCGCGCCGGCGGCCACGCCGTAGGCGCCGTGCCCCAGGAAGACCTGGTTCAGGTACAGCGTCAGGATGTCGCGCTTGCTGTTCCGCCGTTCCAGGCGGCGCGCCAGGATCGCCTCGCGGATCTTGCGCTGGATCGTCCGCTCCGACGACAGGAACGACTTCGCGACCTGCTGGGTGATCGTCGACCCGCCCTGGGCGACCTCGCCCGCCCGCAGGTTCGCGCCCAGCGCGCGGGCCACGCCGCGGTAGTCGATGCCGTCGTGCTGGTAAAAGCGCCGGTCCTCGGCCGCCAGGAAGGCGTGCACCAGCTGCGGCGGGAACTGCGCGAAGGGGAGGATCTCGCGGCGCTCCGCCGCCAGCTCGCCCAGCGGCGTGCCGTCCCACCCGCGCACGACCGTCGTCGTGGCGGCGACGTCGTGGTACGTGGTCAGGTTCGGGATGGGGGGGAGCGTCGCGGCGAAGTAGAGGTACACGCCGAAGCCGCCCAGGAGCAGCGCGCCCAGCGCGCACAGAAACCCGAACGCGTAAAAGCGCAGCAGCCAGAACCAGAACCCGCCGTCCGACGGATTGAGGACCGTCACCTGACCTTCGGCGGCAAAGGCGGGCGGGGGCGGTGCCGTGGGGGGCGGCGCGGGCGGTGGCGCCTCTGCACGCACGGGGGCTGAAGCCTCCGCCGGCAACACCACGGGCGCGGAAGGCGAACGGGACGAAGGCGGAGGTCCGCCCGACGGAGGCCTGCTCGGGTCTGGCCTGCGCCCCGGATGCTTGCCCGCCGGCGGCTTACCGGCCGGATGCTTGCCCGCCGGCGGCTTACCGGCCGGCTGCTTGCCGGAACCAGGCTTACCCGAAGGTGGGCTCCCCGACGGTGGTTTGCCGGACGCGGGGTTGCCGGGCGGTGGGCCGCCTGACGACGGCTTGCTGGAGGCGGGATTGCCCACCGGAGGCCTCCCCGGCGGCGGCCCCGGCACCGGTCGAGGTGCCGGCGGCGTCGGGCTGCGCGGCGCGGGTGGTGCCGGCGCGGGCGTCGGGGGCCGCCGGCGAGCGTCGGGCGGCAGCGGGGGCGGCGACGCCATGGCCCTCAAAACTAGCACGCGTCGCCAGCCACGGATCTGGCGTTGAAGCTCCCATCCGGGCGTGCTCCCATGAGCAGCGGTGGACCTCTTCGAACGTGCCGGTGCGCCGGGCCGCGCCGGCGAGGACGAGACGCTCCTCGGCACGGTCGAGCGGGTCGTCTACTCCGGCGGCGACGGGGCCTTCACGGTCGCCCGGCTGAAGCTCGAGCAGGGCGGCGACGTGGTGACGATCGTGGGGGCCCTGGTCGGGGTGCCCGAAGGCGCGTCCCTGCGCGTCAGCGGCCGGTACGAGACCAACGCGCGCTTCGGCGAGCAGTTCCGCATCGCCCGGTACACCGAGGTCGCCCCCGCCACGCTGGAGGGCCTGCGCAAGTACCTGGGCTCGGGGCTCATCAAGGGGATCGGCCCGGAGCTGGCCGGCCGCATCGTCGACCGCTTCGGGATCCAGACGCTGGAGGTTCTGGACCGCGACCCCTCGCGCATCGGCGAGGTTACCGGCATCGGCCGGTCGCGCGCCCGCGCGGTGCGGGACGCCTGGGCCGCGCAGCGACAGGTCCGCGAGGTCATGGTCTTCCTGCAGGGCTACGGGGTCTCGCCGGCCTTTGCCGCGCGCATCTACAAGCGGTACGGCGCCGCCGCGATCGCGCGCGTTCGCGAGAACCCCTACCGGCTGGCGTTCGACGTCTGGGGCATCGGCTTCCGCTCGGCGGACAAGCTGGCGGCCGCGCTGGGGATCGCGCGCGACGCCCCGGCGCGCCTGGAAGCCGGCGTTCGCCAGGCGCTGGAGGACGAGGCCAACAACGGCCACCTGTTCGTTCCGCGCCGCGCGCTGGCCGCCAAGGCCGGCGCGTTGCTGGAGCAGGACGAGGCGGACGTGACAGCCGCCATCGATCGTCTCGCCCGTGCCGGGGAGGTCGCGGTCGACGCGTCGGTCGTCGACGATCCCGCCGATCCGGCCGTGTACGAGACCAGCCTCTATCGCGCGGAGGCGGCGCTGGCGGCGGGGCTACGGCGGCTGGTCGAGGCGCCGGCGCCGCGCCCGATCGCCGACGTCGGCGCCGCGATCGCCGCCTACGAGAAGGCCGCGGGCATCGCGCTGGCGCGGCAGCAGGCCGAGGCCGTGCGGGTCGCGATCGGTGCGAAGGCCGCGATCATCACCGGCGGTCCGGGCGTCGGCAAGACGACCATCGTGCGCGGCATCGTGTCGATCCTGCGCCAGCACCGGCTCACCGTCGCGCTGGCGGCCCCGACCGGCCGAGCGGCCAAGCGGCTGTCCGACGCGACCGGGGCCCCCGCCTCGACGCTGCACCGCCTGCTGGAATGGCGGCCGGCCGGCGGAACGTTCGGGCGCAATGCCGACACGCCGCTCGAGTGCGACGTGCTGATCGTCGACGAGGCCTCGATGCTGGACGTGCGGCTGGGGGCCGACCTGGTCGCCGCGCTGCCCGCCCGCGCGCGGCTGATCCTGGTCGGCGACGTCGACCAGCTGCCGTCGGTGGGGCCCGGCTCGGTGCTGGCCGACGTCATCGGCAGCGGCGTGGCCCCGACGGTCCGGCTGACGGAGATCTTCCGGCAGGCCGCCGAGAGCCTGATCGTCGTGAACGCCCACCGCATCCAGCAGGGCGAGCCGCCCGAGCTGGGCGCGGCGCCCACGGGGCGCGATCGGGGCGCCGATACACGCGACTTCTTCTTCCTCGAGGAAGAGAGCGCCGAGGCGGCCGCGGCGCTGATCCGCGATCTGGTCGCGGTGCGGCTGCCGCGCCGGTACGGGCTGGCGCCGCACGAGATCCAGGTGCTGGCGCCCATGCACCGCGGCGAGCTGGGCGCCGGCAACTTGAACCGGCTCCTGCAAGAGGCCCTGACCACCGGCGCGCGCGGCGTCACCCGCGGCCAGCGCGAGCTACGCGTCGGCGACAAGGTGATGCAGATCCGCAACGACTACGACAAGGAGGTCTGGAACGGCGACGCGGGCCTGATCGCGGATGTGACCGACGACGCCGTCACCGTGAAATTCGACGAACGTCTGGTCGAATACGCGCTGGACGAGACGGACGCGCTGGCCCTGGCTTACGCGGCGACCGTTCACAAGTCGCAGGGGTCGGAGTACGCCGCCGTCGTCGTGCCGGTCCACACGCAGCACTTCGTGATGCTGCAGCGAAACTTGCTCTACACGGCCATCACGCGCGGCAAGCGGCTGGTCGTTCTGGTCGGCATGCGCAAGGCGCTGAACCTGGCCGTGCGGAACGGCGACGTGGCGGCTCGCGCGTCTGGTCTGTGCGCGCGCCTCAGAGCCACCCGCCGAGCATGAAGTCCAGCCCGTACTCGGTGGCGCCGCCGTTCGACAGGTAGCGATTGAGGTCCGGGCCGCCGCCCAGGAAGAAGTGCGTGGTGGCGTGCCAGATGAACGGCGCCAGCACGCCGATCGATGTGTTGGTCGTGTGGGCCGATCCGGAGTGCTCGACGAAAAACCGCGCGGTGGGCCAGAAGCCGACGTTCTGGACGATGTCGAGGTTGTAGCCGACGCGGACGCCGCCCCCCACGTTCGTGCCGTTGCCCGTCGAGTGCGAGACGGACAGGTTGGCGCCCAGCGAGATGTTGGGGGCCAAAAAGTAATCGACCGCCGGATTCAGCGAGACGGAGGTGTTGCCGCCGCTGGTCTTGTGGACGAAGGCATACCCCGACCCGTTGTCCGCCGTCTGGAACGTGAACACCCAAACGCCCGGTGCGCCGAAGCCGCTCGACCCCACGGCGGCGGGCGCCGAGGCTGCCACTGCCGGCGGAGGGGAAGCCGGCGCCGGCTCGGGTTCCTGGGCGTACGCGCGACCGGCCGCCAGGACCACCCCTGCGCAGAGGAACGCGATCAGTGAGACTTGCCGCATCTCGGCTCCTTTATTTGTCGGGGGACTTTTGTCCCGGCTTTTGCCCCAAGGTGGCGGCGGTCTTGGCCGCCTCCTCGACGGCGCGCGCAATCACCGATCGAATGCGCCCGTCTTCCATGATCAGCAGGCCGGCGATCGTGCTGCCGGCCGGGGTGGTCACCTGGTCCTTCAGCGCCGCCGGGTGCATGCCCGTCTGCAGCACCATGCGCGCGGCACCCTGAACCATCTGGGCGGCGATCTGCATGGCCGTCTCGCGCCGCAGGCCCATGCGAACGCCACCGTCGGCCAGGGACTCGAGGATGATGTACGCGAAGGCGGGCCCGCTTCCGTTGAGGCTGGTGACCGCGTCCATGACCTTGTCTTCCGCCTCGAGGCAGCCGCCGACGCACCTGAAGATCTCCAGCGCGGTCGCCGCCTGGGCGTCGGTCACGCGCGGTCCGCGCGCGATGACGGTCATCCCTTCGCCGATGAGGCAGGGGGTGTTCGGCATGGCGCGCACGACCGCGCTCTGCGGGAGCCAGGCGGCCAGTTGCTCGAGACGGACGCCGGCGGCGATGCTGATCACCAGCTTGCCAGCCAGCGCCGCCGCGACCGCCGGGTCGGTGACCAGCGGCTCGACCTCGTGCGGCTTCACGCACAGCAGCGCGACCTGCGCCGCGGCCACCGCCTCGCGGTTGTCGGAGGTCGTGCGAATGCCGTGCTTTTCATGGATGGCGCGCGTGACTTCGGACCGGCGATCGGTGCCGATGATCTGGCCCGGTTCCAGCTTCCCGGAGCGCAGCAGCCCGCGCAGGATCGCCTCGCCCATGGTCCCCGTTCCGAGCACCGCCAGGGTTTCGGTCTTGCCGATCATGTGGGTCGCCACTATCGCATGGAAGATGGAAACGTCGACCAGGGTCTTGCATCATATCGAAACCCATCTATAGGAGACCGACATGGCACTCAAGACCTGGCAGATCGATCGCGCGCACTCGGACATCTTTTTCACCGTTCGCCACATGGTGATCAGCAAGGTCCGCGGCCGCTTCCAGAAGTGGGACGGAACCTTGCAGTACGACGAGGAGAACCCGGCCAGCTCGCGCGTCGAGATCACGATCGACGCGGCCAGCATCGACACCAACGAGCCAAAGCGCGACGCGCATCTCCGGTCGGCCGACTTCCTGAACGCGGAGAAGCACCCGAGCCTGATTTTCAAGAGCACCAAGATCGAGGCCAAGGGCGGGGACAAGTTCCTGCTGTCCGGCACGCTGACGATCCGCGACATCACGAAGCCGGTCGCCGTCGACGTCGAGCACCTGGGCAAGGCCAAGGACCCCTGGGGGCAGCAGAAGGTCCTCTTCAGCGGCAAGCTGACGATCCAGCGCGAGGAGTTCGGCGCGACCTGGAACCAGGCGCTGGAGGCGGGCGGCGTCCTCGTCGGCAAGAACGTGGAGATCGACATCGAGCTGCAGGCCATCGCCCCCGCGGCCTAGCAGCCGCCCCTCGCGAATGATCGAGGTCTGAGGCAGAGGGCTAGCGGCTAGCGGTCTGCCGGCTCGCGCGGGCGGACAGAGTGGTACGTACTCGCTCCGCATCGCGCGCCGCCGGCACGCTTCACGCCTCACGCTCACCTCCCTCGAACACGAACTCGAACTCGCTCACGACCACGCCCACGCGCGCCGCTTTTCGGCTAGATTCACCGGCTCATGTCCGCTGCCCGCCGTGAGCTCGCCGAGGCGCACCGCATCGTCGTCAAGCTGGGGACGCACGTCGTCATGCGCGACGGTGCGGAGCTGGCGCACGACCGCATCGAAGAGATTGTCGGCGCGCTGGCCGACCTGCGGCGGGCGGGTCGCCAGGTGCTGCTCGTGTCGAGCGGCGCCGTCGGCATGGGCATGCGCGTGCTGGGGCTGACCGAGCGCCCTCGCTCGCTCGGTTTGCGGCAGGCCTGCGCGGCCGTCGGCCAGGGGCACCTCATGAGCGTCTACACGCAGGCCTTCGCGGCCCGCGGGCTGACGGCGGCGCAAGTCCTGCTGACGCAGGACGACCTCGCCGATCGCGATCGCGCGCTGTGTCTGCGGACGACGCTGATGCGCCTGCTGGAGCTGGGCGTCGTGCCCGTGCTGAACGAGAACGACAGCGTCAGCGTGGCCGAGCTGGTCGAATACCGCCGCGCGCAGGCCGGGGGGGAAGGCGGCGCGGCGCCCCGTGTCTTCGGCGACAACGACGGCCTCGCGGCGCTGGTGGCCGTGTCGCTGGACGCGGACCTGCTCATCATCTTGACGAACGTGGGTGGGCTGTTCACGGCCAACCCCAAGCTGGACCCCAACGCCACGCTCATCGCCGAGCTGGGCGACATCGATGCGGCGACGCTGGCCAGAGCCAGCGGCGGCTCTGCCGGCGGGACGGGCGGCATGGCCAGCAAGCTGGCGGCGGCGCGTCTCGCGTCGTCCGAAGGGACCGCCGTGTTGATCGCGGGCGGTGAGCCGGGCGTGCTGGCGCGCGCGCTGGCCGGCGAGGCGATCGGCACGCTGGTGTCGGGCACCCGCCGCCCCGCGCGGCTGCGCCACATCGCCGTCGGCGCGCGCCACCGCGGCGCGCTGGTGGTCAACGACGGGGCGCTGGCGGCGCTGACCGGCGCGAAAAAAGCCTCGCTGCTGCCGATCGGCGTCACCGGCGTCGAAGGGACGTTCGATCAAGGTGACGTCGTCGAGATCCGCGACGGCAGCGGGCGCGTACATGGACGGGGGCTGGTCAACTACCCCTCGGACGCCTGTCGCAAGCTGGCCGGGCGGCACAGCGACGACATCGACGCCATCCTCGGGTGGCGCGGCTACGATGCGCTGATCACGCGCGACAACCTGGTCATGGGAGCTCTGTGATGACGACGAACACGAAGGACGGGAACAAAGCCGATGCGATTCGCGCCACCGCCGTGGCGGCCAAGCAGGCCGGCGGCAAGCTGGCACGGCTGGACGCCGACGGGCGCTCGTCGCTGCTGCGATCGCTGGCGCGCGCGTTGCGCGACCCGGGCCGCCGCGACGCGATCTTCGGCGCCAACGCCGCCGACCTCGAACGGGCGAAGGCCGAAGGGGTGGCGAGTCCGCTGGTCAAGCGCCTGGGCCTGGATGCCGCCAAGCTGGATTCAGTCTGCGACGGGCTCGAGCAGCTGGCCGACATGCCGGATCTCGTCGGCCGCGCGACCCTGCGCCGCGAGCTGGACGAGGGGCTGCTGCTGGAGCGCGTGACCTGCCCGCTGGGGTTGCTGGGCGTCGTGTTCGAGTCACGCCCCGATGCGCTGGTGCAGATCGTCGGCCTCGCCTGGAAGAGCGGCAACGCCGTCTTGCTGAAGGGCGGGCGCGAGGCGCTGGGGACCAACCGCGCGCTGGCGCAGATCGTCGGCGAGGTGCTGAGCGCCGCGGGCATCGACCCACGCGCGGCGGTGCTGCTGGAGGCACGCGAAGACGTCACCGCCGTGCTGGCGTTGCACGGCCTCGTCGAGGTGATCGTCGCACGCGGCTCGTCGGAGTTCGTGCGGCAGATCCAGCAAACCAGCGAGATCCCGGTGATGGGGCACGCGGCCGGCGTCTGCCACCTCTACGTGCACGCGGACGCGGATCCGGCGATGGCGGCGCGCCTGGCCGTCGACGGCAAGACGACCTATGCGGCGGCCTGCAACGCGACCGAGACGCTGCTGTGGGACGCCGAGGCCGGCGCGGCGCTGGACGCCTGCCTGGTGGCGCTGAACAAGGCCGGGGTCGAGATCCGCGGCGACGAGGCGACGCGCGCCCGGGCGCCCGCGATCCGCGCCGCGACCGAGGGCGACTTTGGCTTCGAGTTCGGCGCCAACATCATCGCGGTCAAGCAGGTCAAGGGCATGGACGGCGCGCTGGCCCACATCGCCGCCCACGGGTCGAAGCACACCGAGGCCATCGTCACCGAGGACGCGGGCGCCGCCGAAAGGTTCCTGGCCGAGGTCGACGCCGCGGGCGTCTTCCACAACGCCAGCACCCGGTTCGCCGACGGCTATCGGTATGGCCTCGGCGCCGAGGTCGGCATCAGCACCGACAAGCTGCACGCGCGCGGGCCGGTCGGCGTCGACGGCCTCTTGACCTATCGCTGGCTCCTGCGCGGCCACGGACAGGAGACGGCGGCCTACGGTCCCGGCAAACGCGCGTATCGCCACCGGGACCTCCTATGACGACGGCGCCGTTGCCGCCCGGCGACACGGGGTTGCCGTTCCTGGGCGAGGTGAACAAGTTCCTGGCCGACGGCTTCGCCTTCGTCGAGGACCGCGTTCGCAAGCACGGCCCGGTGTTCAAGACCCGCATCCTCGGCCGCGCGACGGCGATTATCGTCGGCCCGGATGCGGCGGGGCAGTTCATCGACCAGACCAAGATCCAGCGAAGCGGGGCGATGTTGCCGCACGTCCAGGCGCTGTTTGGCGGCAACGCGCTGCCGGCGCTGGACGGCGATGAGCACCGCGAGCGGAAGTCATTCGTCATGGCGGCGTTCACGCGCGAGGCGCTGGCGGCTTACCTTCCCGAGATGCAGCGCCAGGTCGGGGCGGCGCTGGCGCGGTGGGCGGCGCAGCCGGAGGTCCGCTGGCTCGACGAGTTCAAGCAGCTCGCGCTCGAGGTGATCTGCACGACGATCCTGGGCCTGCAGCCCGGGCCGCCGATGGAGCAGATCGCCCGCGACTACGAGATCTTCGGCAAGGGATTCTCGGCGCTGCCGATCGCGCTGCCGGGAACGACCTACAGGAAGTCGACGCAGGCGCTGGAGCGAATCCTGGCCGCGTACGAGAAGAACGTGAAGGAGCACCTGGCCTCACCAGGCGGCGCGATGGACGGTCTGGCGCGCATCCTGGAGTCGCGATCGCCGAAGGATGGCCGCGCCATCAGCGTCGACGAGGCCAAGCGCGAGCTGCATCACATCGTGGTGGCCGGCCTGATCGTCTGGGCCTGGTTCGTCACCGCCGTCGTCGAGCTGGATCGGAATCCGGCCGTGCGCGAACGCCTGCGCGCCGAAGTCGCCGCGCTGCCGGCTGGACGGTTGACGCCGTCGGCGTTCGCCGGGGCGCCGTACCTGTCGCAGGTCGCGATGGAGATCCGCCGCATCAGCCCGGTCGTGCACGTGTTCTTCGGCAAGGCGCGGGAGACGTTCACGTTCGCCGGCCATGAAATTCCGCGCGGCTGGATGGTGCTCTTCGGCATCCGGTCGTCGCACATGCGCGCCGAGGTCTACGCCGACCCCGAAAAGTTCGACCCGGACCGCTTCGCCGCGCCGCGCAGCGAGCAGGACAGCCACCCGCACGCGTTCGTCCCCAACGGCGCCGGCGACGCCCACACGGGGCACAAGTGCGCCGGCTACGAATACGCGCCGCTTCTGCTGAACGTGTTCCTCGTCGAGCTGCTGCGCAGCGGCGCGGCGTGGTCGTTCACGCCCGGCCAGGACCTGTCGCTCGACTACGCGCGCATCCCGCCCGCCCCGCGCGACGGCCTGCGGACCCGGGTCACGCGCTAGTCCCCAGGCGCTGCAGCGCGACGTCAAGTCGCCCGGAAAATCTGCCGATCGCGCGATCGTGCACAAGAGGCGGCTCCGCAGCTCGGAGAGCGGGAGCGTCGCCGTCATGATGGCAATTTGCATGACGGTGTTCTTCGGGATGGCGGCGTTGGGGCTGGATCTCGCGTCCGCCCGGTATGCGCGCCTTCAGCTCGAGAACGCCACCGACGCGGCTGCACACGCCGCGCTGGTTCGCCTGCGAGCCACGGGCAGCCTCTCGGCCGCCAGCAGCATGGCCATCTCGGTCGCCGCCGCCAATCGCGTCGCCGGTAAGAACCTGACGATCCGGTCGTCGGACATCACGTACGGCGGCTGGGATTTCCAGCACCACAGGTTCACCCCCGGCATCTCCCCGCCCAACGCGGTGCAGATCGACGGCCTTCGCAGCGCGTTGGCGGGCGCCGACGGCGCCATCAACCTGACGTTTGCGCGCGCGCTGGGACACACCAGCCTGAACCTGACGGATCAGGGCACCGCCGCTTTTCGCATTCGCAGCGTCGTCGTCGCACAGGACATCACCGGTAGCTTCGCCGGCGACATCGACAACGCGCGCGACGCCGACGTGACGCTGCTGGATCAGTTGCACGCGTACCAGCTCCCTTCTGATCGCATCGGGTTGCAGCTCTTCACCGGCGCCGGTACGGAATGGACGCGGCTGACGAACGTCTCGACGGGGTACGCCGCCGTTCGAGCGCAGTGGCTTGGTGACGGCCTGCCGGCCGGGGACCCGACGAAGACGTCCGGAATCACGGTTTGCAACAAGCTGGACCTCGACCCGGCCTACTCAGCGCCCTTTGATCACGATTGGGTGCCTGCCTGCTCCACCGGCGGCGACGGAACGAACCAAGGCGCAGCCATCGAGGCGGCGACCGCTCAGCTGCTGGCGCACACGACGCCGTACGAAACGCGGGTGATTGTCCTCATCACCGACGGCATTCCGGCGTGCTGCACGACGACAGGCACGGTCGTCAGCTGCACGACGACCGACTTCTGCGCGGCTGGGCTGGCCCAGCACGGGGTCGACATGGCGGACGCGGCCGCTGCTGCCGGCATCAGCATTTTCACCGTCTCGTTCGGCGCGGACCCGACGCAAGCGGCGTACAACGCCTCTTTGGCGCGCGGCCTCGGCACCGCCTACAACACGCCCGATAGCACGCAACTGGCCACTATCCTGTCCGAGATCGCGGGCAACGTGCCGATCGCCCTGGTGAAGTGACCATGCGCCGCATCCACCCGCGCCCCGCCGAGCGCGGAGCAGCGGCGGTCGAGTTCGCGCTGATCTTCCCGCTGTTGGCGCTCGTGCTCTTCGGCGCGCTCGAGTTCGGATGGGTCCTGTTCCAGCAGTTCAATCTGGCCAACGCCATCCGTGACGGCATCAGGCAGGGCGTCACGGTCGCCCAGACATCCAGCCCCGACCCCGGCGCGACGGCTGTTCAAGTCGCGCGGCAAGATCTCCAGAAGCTGGGCGTCACGACGAGCAGCGTGGTTCTGACGGCGACCTACGCGGGCAGCGTCCCGACGCGGACGATGACCCTTTCGGCGGACATGACGTACCGGAAGCTGACCGGATTCATCCCCACGCCGGCGCACCTGACCTACTCGATGACGATGATGCTCGAGATGCAGTGACCGCCGTCAGGTGGTGACGGGGAGGTGGAGTCCGCACTCCTTGTTTTCAGGATCCTCCCACCACCAGCGACCGGCGCGCGGGTGCTCGCCTTCCTTGATGGCCCGCGTGCAGGGCGCGCACCCGATCGACGGATAGCCGCGGTCGTGCAGCGGATGGATGGGGACGCGGTGCTCCTGGGCGTAGGCGCGCACGTCGCCCATCGTCCAGCGCACGAGTGGGCTGACCTTCACGATGCCGCCGTGGGCGTGGTCGATCTCGACTTCGGGCGTGTCGGTGCGCGTGACCGACTGCTCGTTGCGCAGCCCGGTCATCCAGCCGTCGCGTCCAGCCAGTGCGCGAGAGAGCGGCTCGACCTTGCGGATGCCACAGCACTCGTGCCGCTCGTCCAGCGAGTCGCGGAAGCTGTAGAGCCCCTTGGCAGTGATCAGCTTCTCGACCGCCGCGCGCTCGGGGAAGAACCACTCGATGTCGACGCCGTACTTCATCCGCACGCGCTCGGCGGTAAGGTACGTCTCGTCGGGCAGGCGGCCAGTGTCCAGCGCGAACACGCGGACGTCGGACTTCGCGGCCTGCACGGCCATGTGAATGATCACGCAGTCTTCGATCGAGAAGCTGGACGCGATGACCATCCGGCTGCCGTACCGACTCATCGCCCATTTCACGACATCTGCTGGCGGCGCGTTCCGGAGGCGGGCGGCGGCCTCCGGGATCTCGGCGGCTTCGACGGGCATGGACAGCCAGCATACCCCAAATGCGGCGACCGTCATTCCATACCGTGACAGTATGGTTTTGGCGGGCCGGATTGAACGGCAGGCCCCGATCGGCTACAGTAGGCGCCGTTCTTGGTCCTTTTCTGGGGCGTTCCGCCCCAAAAGATTCTGAACTGGAAATGTCAACAATGGGAAGCAGCACAGAGTCCGAGCAGAAGTCGTCGCCGGATGCGCTGTTTCCCTTGTTCTTGAAGTTGTCCGGGCGCGAGGTGCTGGTGGTGGGCGGCGGGCCGGTCGCGACTGCCAAGGTGGGGGCGTTGTTGGAGACGGGGGCGAAAATCTTGGTGGTCGCGCCGGAGCTCCGGCCTGAGCTCGAAGCACTCGAAAAATCAGGAAAGATTTCGATCCAGCGACGTTGTTTCCAGGCGAGCGACCTCGGGGCGGTGTGGTTGGTGGTGGCGGCGTCCCTTCCCGAGGTCAATCGCGTGGTGGCGGCGGCGGCGGAGTCCCAGCGTCTTTACGTGCTCGCGGTTGACGATCCATCGGCCGCGAGCGCGTACGGCGCGGGGACGTTACGGCGTGGCGGTGTCACGGTCGCCGTGTCGACCGACGGGCGCGCGCCCGCGCTGGCCGGGCTGGTGCGTGAAGGACTGGACGCTCTCTTGCCCGAAGACCTGTCTGAATGGAGCGCCGAGGCGCAACGGCAGCGGGCCGTCTGGCGGTCAGCCGGCACGCCGATGGCGCAGCGCCGTCCGATGCTGCTCGAGGCGTTGAACCGGCTCTATGCCGCGCGCGAGCCGAGGGCGGCGGGATGACACCGCCGGCAGCCCCGGTCGGTCACGTCACGCTGGTGGGCGCCGGGCCCGGCAGCGCCGATCTGATCACGATGCGCGGCGCGCGGCGGCTGGCCGAGGCCGACCTGGTCCTTTACGACGCGCTCGCCTCCGAAGAGATGCGCGTCTACGCGCCGAATGCGCGCTGGTTCTTCGTCGGCAAGCGCGCCTGCCGGCAGTCGATCGCGCAGGACGTCCTCAACCGGCTTCTGATCCGTTACGCGCGCCGCGGGCTGCGCGTCGTCCGGCTCAAGTGCGGCGACCCGTTCGTTTTCGGGCGCGGCGGCGAGGAAGCGCTGGCGCTGGCCCACGCCGGGATCCCGTTCGAGATCGTCCCTGGCCTCTCGACCGCGGTGGCGGCGCCCGCTCTGGCGGGCATCCCCGTCACCCACCGCGGGCTGGCGTCGAGCTTTCTGGTCGTCACCGGCCACCATGAGGCGACCTATGCGCCGATCCTCGATCAGCTGGCCCCCGATAGCGTCACGATCGTCGTGCTGATGGGCCTCGGGCAGCGCGCCCGCATCGCCGCGCGGCTGATGGCGCGCGGGTGGTCCGGTGGGACGCCCGCGGCGCTGGTCGTCGGCGCCGCGACGCCCCAGAGCGCCCGCTGGGTCGGCACGCTGGACGGCCTCGGCACGGCGACGGTTCCGGCAGCTTCGGCCGGCGCGGCCGGCATGCTGGTCATTGGCGCCGTCGTCGGACTGGCCGCCGAGCTGGCCGTCGATCTTTCTGAAACGCCCCCGCAGCAACAGGAAAAAGGACAGTCATGAGCGCGAACCCCATCGTCGATTTCGTTCCCGACAACGCCGGCCGCCCCGGCTTCGCCGAGCAAGAGGACATCGACGCTTTCGTCGACATGCTCGAACGGTTCGAGACCGGGGACATCACGCCTGACGAATGGCGCGCGTTCCGCCTCATCAACGGAACCTACGGCCAGCGGCAAGAGGGTGTGTACATGATCCGCGTCAAGCTGCCGCAGGGGATCGCCAACCCGAAGCAGCTCGAGGCGTTCGCCACGATCGCCGAGCAGTGGGCGGGCAGCGGCGTCGGGCACGTGACCACGCGCCAGAACATCCAGCTTCACTTCGTGAAGGAGAAGGACGCCGAGCTGGCGTTGCGGCTGTGCGCCGACGTCGGCTTGACGACGCGCGAGGCCTGCGGCAACGCCGTCCGCAACATCACCGGCTGCCCGTTCGCCGGCGTGGCGCCGCACGAGCCGTTCGACGTGACGCCCTACGCGGACGCGGTGACGCGCCACCTGCTGCGCGGCCCCTACTCGTCGGCGCTGCCCCGCAAGTTCAAGATCGCCTTCGGCGGCTGCTGCGGCTTCGACGACATCCAGGCGCAGATCAACGACCTCGGGTTCCTGGTGACGACCGACGCCGCGGGTAACCCGGGATTCAAGGTCTACATGGGTGGCGGGCTGTCGACGCTGCGCAAGGCGGCCATCCTGGTGCACGAGTTCCTGCCCGTCACGCAGGTGCTGGAGGTGTCCGAGGCGCTGGTGCGGACGTTCCACCGGATCGGCAACCGCAAGGACAAGCACAAGGCGCGGCTCAAGTGGGCCATCCAGAAGCTCGGGACGCCCGCGTTCCTGGCCGAGTACCAGAAGGACCTCGAGGCGGTGCGCGCCGAAGGCGGCCGCCCGCTGGGGGTGGCGCCCGCGCCGAAGCCGCTCGCCGTCCCCGTGCCCGGCACGCCGGTCGAGCCGCTGCCCGACTTCGACGCGTTCCGGAAGACCAACGTTCGCGACCAGAAGCAGGCCGGCTACTCGGCCGTGATCGTCCGCCTGCCGAAAGGGGACATCAGCCCCGCGCAGTTCCGGGCCCTCGCCCAGCTGGTGACGAAGTACGCGGACGGCGAGCTGCGCACCAGCAACGAGCAGAACCTGGTCCTGCGCTT
>JBJMQQ010000188.1:0-8751 GCA_045802645.1 Polyangia bacterium | reverse complement strand
TGTTCGTTCGCGCCAAGGAGGTGCTGGGCGGCGTCGAGGAGCAGACCACTCGCGAGCTGATGCGCGCGACTCTCGGTTTACCTGACGCGGCCCCGCCCGATCTGGGGCGCGCGCTCTTGGCCGACAAGCTGGGCGCGGAGCTGGCGCGGGACGTCTGGGCGGGGGTCGCCGTGTCGATGGGCTGGGCCCCGCCCGAGCATCCCGAGCTGCGGGCCGCCGCCGCGGCGCCTGGCGCCTTGCGCTCGATGGCGGCGCGCGCGGCCGGCGAGGGGCTGCGCCTCAAGGCCCGCACGCGACCGCTGGCGCTGATCATCGAGGACGCCCATTTCGTCACCGAGACGGCGCTGGACGCGCTGGAGTACGCGGCGCTGTCCGAGGCGGCGGCGCCGATCTGGATCTGCGTCGTGGCGCGGCCGACGTTCGGGCGTGGCCGCACGGACTGGGCCGGTCGCGCCGGCGTCCGTCGCGAGCTGACGCTGCCGGCGCTGGACGCGGCGGCCGCCGCCGAGCTGGCGCGGCGCCTGTTGATGCCGGCGGAGAACGTGCCGGCCAGCGCGCTGGCGAAGCTGGCGGCCCGGACCGAGGGGATCCCGCTGCTCCTGGTCGAGCTCGTGCGCGGCCTCAAGCGTGACGGTCTCGTGCGCCGGTCGGGAAAGGGGCAGAGCTGGACGCTGGCGACGGACGAGCTCGAGCGCCTGCCGGACCTGCCGCTGGTCCAGTGGCTGGCCAGCCGCGAGACCGAGTCGCTGCCGCCGGACCTCATGGCTCACGCCCGCCTGGCGGCGGTGCTGGGCGCCGAGTTCAGCGCCGACGAGATCGAGGGCGTGCTGCAGGAGCTCGAGCGCGCCGGCACGGCGGCCGAGACGCAGCTGGATGCCGGCATCGGCGTGCGCCGGTTGGTCGAGAGCGGCATCCTGTCGCGGCACCGCGGCGGCCGCGTCGGCTTCCGGCACGCGCTGCTGCGCGACAGCGTCTACCAGTCGGTGCCCGCGCCGCAACGCGAGGCGACCCACCGCGCGGCCTTCGAATACTACCGGCGCCAGGACCGCTTGCCCGACGCCGCTCGACTGCCGCCGATGGCCTTCCACGCCGCGCGCAGCGGGCTCAAGGCGGACGCGGGGCGCCTCTACATGGACCTGGCCGCCCGCGCCCGCGCCCGCCACGCGTATCTGGACGCGGAGCTTCTGTACAAGAACGCGATCGAGAACCTGCCCGAGGACGACCAGCCCCGGCAGATCGCCGCCGCGCAGGGGCGGGCCGAGATGCGGTACCGCATGGGGCGCCACCTGGACGCGCTGGCCGACTACGCCGCCGCGCTGGAACGGGCGCGGGTCGCCGGCGCGCGCGCGGCGCAGGTCGACATCCTGCTGGACGAGGCCATGTGCCTGGACATGGTGCGCGACTGGCCGAGGGCAGAGGCGGTGACGCAGGAGGCGAGCGATCTCGTCGCCGCCAACCCGGACCTGGCCACGCCGGTCATCAACGCGCGGGTGCTGATGTCGCGCGGGCGTAGCCTGCACCGCTCCGACAAGCAGCCCGAGGCGCTGGACGCCTTCAAGACCGCCATCGCCGCGTCGGAGCCGCTGGGCGAGGACGCCTACGTGCCGTACACCCAAAGCCTGTCGCTGGGCGGGTTCATCGCCGCGACGCTGGGCAAGTTCGACGAGGCCGAGGTGGCGTTCGATCGCGTGCTGAAGGTGTTCGAGGATCACGGCGACATGTGGGGGCTGGCGGCGGCGCTCATCAACCGCAGCACGCTGTCGTTCCTGACCGACAAGATCGATCGCCTGCTGGCCGACTACGAGCGCAACGTGCAGCTGTGCCGGGAGTTCGGCATGTCGCTGTTCGAGGTGCTCTGCACGCGCGATCTGGGCGAGGTCTATCTGTCGCTGGGGCAGACGGCGCAGGCCGAGCCGTACATCCGCCGCGCGCTGCAGATGTATCTGCAGGAGTTCGGCGAGCTGGGCGCCCGCACCGTGAACTGCGAGGTGCAGCTGGCGCGCTGCAAGTGGTACGCGGGGGACGTGCCGGCCGCAGCCGAGCTGTTCGCCAAGGTCGCGGCCAAGCAGCGGGAGGCCGAGGCCTCCGGCAACACCGACGCCGTGTTGATCGCCAGCGACCGCGTCTACCTGGACCAGGTGTCGCTGGCGCTGTCGGGCGGCTCCGCGGACGCGTTCGATGCGCTCATCGCGCGCGCCAAGGAGCTGTCGATGCCCCCGCAGGACATCGTCGAGCTGATCGAATGGAAGGGCATGACCGCGGTGCGCTCGGGGCGCATCGACGAGGGGCTGCAGTACCTGGGCGAGGCGCTGGCCCTGGCCGAGCAGCAGGCCCGCCTGGTCGCCGATCGCGTCCGCAACCAGATCGCCATCGCGCACGCCGTGCTGTCGCCGGCCGCCGGTCCGGCTCCGCTGCGCGCGCGTTGACGGAGCTGGAACCCGAGGATCGCCACGGGTTGAGCGACAAGCCGGTGAATCGGCGCGCCCGTTACGGTAATCTTCCGCCGAATGGATGTTTCCCCCGATCAGGTCCGCCGCGCGTTGCTGGCGCTGGCGGCCTTCGTGGTCTCTGTTTCGGTCCACGAATTCGGTCACGCCCTGGTGGCGGATCGGCTGGGCGATCGACTGCCCCGGCAGCAGGGACGCCTCACGCTGTCTCCGCTGGCCCACATCGATTTGATCGGGACCATCCTCATGCCGCTTCTGGGGGCGCTGCTGCCGGGCGGCTTTCCGCTGATCGCGTGGGGAAAGCCGGTCCAGACCAACCCGCGGAACTACACGGACAAGTTGCCGCGCAAGGTCGGGCGCATGCTGGTGTCGCTGGCCGGCCCGGTCATGAACCTGCTGCTGGCGCTGCTGGTATCTATCATCTTCGTGTTGCTGGGAAGAGCCGGTAAGCTGCCGCCGGTCGTGGCGGACGCCCTGGTCCGCTATGTCATCGCGCTGAACCTGGTCTTGATGTTCTTCAACCTGATCCCGCTCCCGCCGCTGGACGGCGCCGCCGTGCTGGCCGGCGTTCTTCCCGACTCCGCCCAGGTGGTGCCGCGGACGCTGGAGAAATACGGCTCGATGCTGTTCTTCATCCTGTTCCTGTCGGGGGCGCTGGGCTTCGTGATGGCGCCGGCCTACCGGGTCATCGGCGCCTGGGCGGGCGCGCTGCAGCGGCTCGTGCCGGCATGAGCGCCGAGCCGGGCGCGTACCGCGTCGCGCTGCCGGAGTTCGAGGGGCCGCTGGATCTGCTCCTCCACCTCTGCAAGACGCACGAGATCGACATCGTCAACATCCCGATCTCCTTCATCACCGAGAAGTACCTCGAGTACCTGGACGTGATGCAGTCGATGCCGTTCGACGTGGCGGCCGACTATCTGGTGATGGCGGCGACGCTGGCGTACCTGAAGTCGCGCGAGCTGGTCCCGACGCCCGAGCCGCTGGAGGCTGTCGGCGACGAAGAGGACGGCGAGGTGCTGGACCCGCGCGAAGAGCTCATCCGGCGCCTGCTGGAGTACCAGAAGTACAAGGACGCCGCCGAGCGGTTGGGGGGGCGCCCGATCGAGGGCCGGACCGTCTTCGGCCGCGGCGTGCCGCTGGAAGCCGCCGCCGAAACGCCGATGGGCGAGCAGTCGGTCTGGAAGCTGATCGAGGCGTTCGGCCGCATCCTCGAGAAGGCGGGCGGCCCCGCCCACACGCACGACGTGATCGTCGATCGCCTGTCGGTCGGCGATCGCATGACGCAGCTCTTGGACCGCATCGAAGAGGGGCAGGGGTCGTTTCAGTTCGAGGCCTGCTTCGACCTGTCGCTGCCGGAGCCCGAGCTGCGCAATCAGGTCGTCGTGACGCTGCTGGCGATCCTGGAGCTGGCGAAGCTGAAGGTCGTTCGCGTGCTGCAGTCACCCGACGCCGAGACGCTGTTCATCACACAGGCGAACGGCGTGTCGATGGCGGCCGCGCGCCTGGCCGCCCGCAGCGCCGTGTCGTCGGCGCCGGAGCCCACGGCCGCCGAACCCGAGCCCGATTCCGCGCAGCCCGATCAGGAGAAGAATGAGCAAACGGAAGAATAAGACCGAGGCGTCGGCGCCCGTCGTCGAGCCCGCCGCGCCGGCGGAAGAGGCCTTCGACGAAGAATCCACCGAGGAGTCGACCAACCCCGATCTGGACGCGGCCCCTTCGGAGGTCCCGCCGGGCGAGGACACGGCTCCGTTCGACGCGCCGGACACGCAGGTCGGCGACGACCCGGCAGCGGAGTGGGACGGCGCGACGGGTGCCGAGGGCGCGCCCGACTTGACCGCCGTCGAGCCCACGGCCCCGATGGAGGCGGCAGCCGAAGAGCCTGCCGCGGATCCGGTGGCCGAGGCCGCATTGGCCGACGCAGCGCCGCCCGAGGCGGTGCCCGCTGGGCGCCTGGGCAGCATCGTCGAGAGCTTGCTCTTCGCCAGCGACAAGCCGCTGGGCCTGAACGAGCTGAAACGCCTTCTGGGCGAGCGCGACAGCGCGAAGGTGACTGCCGCGATCGAGGAGCTGCAGGAGCGGCGCCGCGAGACCGGCGTGCACGTCATCTCGGTCGCGGGCGGCTGGCACATGCGCACCAACCCCGAGAACGTGGCGTGGGTGTCGCGCATCCTGGCCGGCAAGCCGCCGCGCCTGTCGCGCGCGATGCTGGAGACGCTGGCCATCGTCGCCTATCGCCAGCCGATCACGCGCCCCGAGATCGACGAGATCCGCGGCGTCGACTGCGGCCCCGTCTTGAAGACGCTGCTCGAGCGCAACCTGGTCCGCATGATCGGAAAGAAGGAAGAGGTGGGCCGGCCGCTGCTCTACGGCACGACGCCCGAGTTCCTGCGGACCTTCAGCCTGGGCGATCTGTCGGAGCTCCCGACGCTGCGCGAGTTCCACGAGCTGGGCGAGGCCGAGATGGCGAAGGTGGACGCCGCCGCGCCCGCTCCCGAGCCCGTGGCGCCCCTACCGGCGCCGCCGAAGCCGGTCGTCCGCACGCTGGACCCGGCCGAGGAAGACGAGCTGATGGACGAGCTGGAACGTGCCAGCGCCGCCGCCGCCAGAGCGGCCGCGGCGCCTCCGACCGAGGGCGAGCAGCCCCCGGCCGAAGAGAAGCCGGCCGAGTAGCGCATGCGTCTACAAAAGTATCTGGCTCAGGGCGGGTTGGCTTCGCGCCGCCGCGCCGAGGATCTGATCGCCGCCGGGTCCGTGAAGGTCAACGGCAAGGTCGTCACCACGCTGGGGACGACCATCAACCCCGGCAAGGACCGGGTCGAGGTCGAAGGGCGACGCGTCCTGGTCGAGGACCCCGTCTACCGGCTGCTGCTGAAGCCGCGCGCCTGCCTGGCCACGCTCGCCAAGTCGGGCGAACGGCCGACGCTGGCGCGCTACGTGAAAGACGCCGAGGCCGGCTGGCAGGTGGCGGCCCCGCTGGATTTTCCGGCCGAAGGGGTGGTCCTCATCACCAGCGACGGCGCGCTCGCGCAGGCGCTGACGAAGTCGGGCAAGGTCCCGATGACCTACCACATCAAGCTGCAGGGGCTGGTCGGTGACGCCGTGATCGAGCGGCTGCAGCGCGGGTGGCGCTGGGAGGGGCGACCGGTGAAACCGACCGCCGTCGAGGCGCTGGCCGTCACCGAGAAGAACACCTGGATCGAGGTCGTCGTCCCCGAGGCGCGGCCGCGGGCGCTCAAGGCGGTGGGCGACCTGGTGCGCCACTCGGTGCTGAAAGTGTCGCGCGTCCGGCTGGGGGGCCTGTCTTTCGAAGGGTTGAAGATGGGCGAGTGGCGCGACCTGACGAAGGGCGAGATTTCCGATCTCCGTAAACGGGCCGGGCTCGCGCCGCCGGCCTGAAACGCTGATCCCCTGTCGCCAGGGAAGTGATAAAACGCCGGCCGTGGCAAGCACCAAGCTGGCGAAGATTTCCCGCGCGCTGATCTCGGTCTCCGACAAGACGGGGGTGGTCGACCTGGGGCGGCGGCTCTCGCGCGCCGGGCTCGAGATCCTGTCCACGGGCGGCACGGCCCGCGCCCTGGCCGAGGCCGGCGTCCCGGTTCGCGAGGTGAGCGACTTCACCGGCGCCCCGGAGATCCTGGACGGCCGGGTCAAGACGCTGCACCCGCGCGTGCACGGCGGGATCCTGGGGCGCCCGACCGCCAAGCACCGCGCCGAGATGCAGCAGGCCGGCCTGGTCCCGATCGACCTGGTGGTCGTCAACCTGTACCCGTTCCGCGAGACGGTCGAGCGCGGCGCGCCGTTCGAGGACGTCATCGAGAACATCGATATCGGCGGGCCGGCCATGATCCGGTCGTCGGCCAAGAACCACGAACGCGTGGCGGTGCTGGTCGACCCCGCCGACTACGGCGCCGTGCTGGCGGAGATCGAGTCCGACGGCGAAGTGTCGGCGGCGACGCGCTTCCGCCTGGCGCGCAAGGCGTTCGCGCACACGGCCGCCTACGACGGCGCCATCGCGTCGCACCTGGGGCGCCTCGCGTCGCCGGACGCGCCGCTGGCGGACTTCCCCGAGACGCTGGTCGTCTCCGGCTCGCTGGCGCGCGCGCTGCGCTACGGCGAGAACCCGCACCAGAAGGCGGCGTTCTACGCGCTGGACGGCGCGGCCGGCGTGTCGCTGGCAAAGGCCGAGGTGCTGCAGGGCAAGGAGCTGTCGTACAACAACCTGCTGGATCTCGACGCGGCGATGCGCCTGTGCGCCGAGTTCAGCGCGCCCGCGGCGGCGGTCATCAAGCACAACAACCCGTGCGGCGCCGCGATCTCCGACGCCGGCGTGGCCGAGGCCTTCCGGCGCGCGCGACACCGATCCCGTGTCGGCCTTCGGCGGCATCGTCGCGGTGAATCGCCCCGTCGACGGCGAGCTGGCGCGCGAGCTGTCCGAGCTGTTCCTGGAGTGCGTGATCGCGCCGGCGTTCGCGCCCGAGGCGCTGGCCCTGCTGGCGACGAAGAAGAACCTGCGCCTCTTGACCAGCCCCATCGCCGTCGACGCCGCCGCCAGCTTCGAGCTGCGCAGCGTGGCCGGCGGCTTCCTGGTCCAGACCCGCGACAACCAGACGGCCTCGATGGCGGACGCGAAGGTGGCCACCAAGCGGGCGCCGACGGCAGCCGAGCTGTCGGACCTGGACTTCGCCTGGCGCGTCTGCAAGCACGTCAAGTCGAACGCCATCGTCTTCGCGGCGGGCGGGCGGACGCTGGGGATCGGGGCCGGACAGATGTCGCGCGTCGATTCGACCCGCATCGCGATCTCGAAGGCGCGCGCGCCGCTGGCCGGTTCGGTCGTGGCCTCGGACGCGTTCTTCCCGTTCCGCGACAGCGTCGACGAGGCGGCCAAGGCCGGCGCCGTGGCCGTCGTGCAGCCGGGCGGCTCCGTGCGTGACGGCGAATCGATCGCCGCCGCCGACGAGCACGGGATGACGATGGTCGTCACGGGCGAGCGCCACTTCCGGCACTGAGATGAAGGTCTTTCTGGTCGGATCGGGCGGGCGCGAGCACGCGCTGGCCTGGCGAATCGCGGCAAGCCCGCTCTGCGAGAAGCTGGTGGTGGCGCCCGGGAACCCGGGCATCGCGACCGAGCCGAACGTCACCTGCATCCCCGTCTCCGCCGACGCGACAGCCGAGCTGGTGGCCGCCGCCGTCGCCGAGAAGGCCGACCTGGTCGTCTGCGGGCCGGAGGTCGCGCTGTGCGCCGGGCTTGGCGACGCGATGCGCGCGGCGGGGCTGCAGTTCTTCGGGCCGTCGCGCGCAGCCGCCGAGATCGAGGGGTCGAAGGCGTTCGCGAAGCGCCTCATGTATCGGGCCGGCGTGCCCACGGCTGCCTTCGGCGTGTTCGACGACCTGGGCGCGGCCGAGGCCTTCATCGACGCGCAGGCAGGGCCGGTGGTCGTGAAGGCGGACGGTCTGGCCGCCGGCAAGGGGGTCGTCGTCGCCGCCACGAAGGACGAGGCGAAGCTGGCGGCGCGCCACATGCTGACCGGCGGCGCGTTCGGCGCGGCGGGGCACCGGGTGGTGCTGGAAGAGCGCCTCACCGGTCGCGAGGTCAGCTTGCTGGCGCTGTGCGACGGCGAGCGTCTGGCGCTGCTGCCCACGTCCGAGGATCACAAGGCGGTCCGCGACGGCGACCAGGGGCCGAACACGGGCGGCATGGGGACCTACTCGCCGTCGCCGTTGCTGGACGCTGCCGATGAGCAACGAATCCTGGACACCATCTTCCGCCCGACGGTGGCGGCGATGGCGGCGGCCGGGCGTCCGTTCCAGGGGCTGCTCTACGGCGGCCTCATGCTGACCCGCGATCGCGGCCCGATGGTGATCGAGTGGAACTGCCGCTTCGGCGATCCGGAGACGCAGTCGGTGCTGATGCGGCTCGACGAGGATCTGCTGCCCTGGCTGGCGGCGGTCGCCGCCGGGAAGCTGCCGGCCGGCGCGCCGCGGGTGCGCCCCGGGGTTTCTTGTTGCGTGGTGCTGGCGGCGCACGGCTACCCGGAAAAGACCCGCCAGGGAGACGCGATCACGGGGCTGCCCGCGCCGACGGACGATCTCCGCGTCTTTCACGCCGGCACCCGGCGGGACGGTGACCGGCTGCTGACCGCAGGCGGTCGCGTGCTGGGCGTGACCGCGCGCGGCGCCGATCTGGCCGCCGCCCGCGCCCGCGCATACGCGGCGATCGCGAAGATTCACTTCGACGGCATGCACTTTCGTCGGGACATCGGACTACGAGGACAATCAACATGAGTGACCAGAAGATCGACGTGGC
>JBJMQQ010000187.1:0-36082 GCA_045802645.1 Polyangia bacterium | reverse complement strand
CCGCCGCAACCAGGCAGGCGCCGATGGCCGCTGCGCCGGCCCAGCCGCTGCGCGCGCGCCGCGGTCGCGCCCGGTCGTCGAGCTCGGACGCGGTGCCTGACAGCGTGGTGTGGTGCGATCGGCGTGGTTGCGACCCGAGCAGCGCCGTCGCGGGCGGCGGGTTGGGCAGCGTCGGTGTCACCGGACTCGCAGAAGCGGGTGGCTCGGCGCGGTCCGGCATGACCAGCGTGCGCGCGGGCGCGCCGCCGGCAGTCGGGATCGGCAGTCCCGCGACCGCCGCCCCGCCCGTCAGGTCGGGCGTCGCTGCGCGCAGCTCCTGCCGCAGCTCCTCCATCGACGCGAACCGCGCGCCGGGATCCTTGGCCAGCGCGCGCAGCACGATCGCCTCCAGCGGCGCCGGCACGTCGACGCCGCACGCGCGCAACGACGGCGGCGCGACGCCGATGTGCATGTGAACGAGCTCACCCCACGAGCTGGACGAGAACGGCGGCCTGCCGGCCAGCATCTCGTGCAGCACCACGCCGAGTGAGTAGACGTCCGCGCGGTGATCGACGTCGCGCGCGTCTCGGCACTGCTCCGGCGACATGTACTGCGGCGTCCCCATCACGATGCCCGTGCGCGTGCGCAGGTCGCCGCCGCCCGCCACGGGCCCCTGCAGCTTGGCGACCCCGAAGTCGAGAATCTTCACCGGCGCGCGGTCGGCACGGTCCGGATCGGCGACCAGGAACACGTTGTCCGGCTTCAGATCGCGGTGCACGATGCCCTTCGCGTGGGCCGCGCCCAGCGCCGCCGCCATGTGGTCGGCGATCGGGATCGCGACCTCCGCCGGCAATCGCCCCACCCGCCGCAGCCGTTCCGCCAAGCTCTCGCCGGACAGCAGCTCCATCACGATGTACGGGGCACCGGACGGGAGCCTTCCGAAGTCCAGCGCCTCCACGATCCCGCGATGGCCGACCGCGTTCGCGGCCCGGGCCTCGTTGAAGAAGCGCTGGACGATCTCCGCGTCGGCGGCCAGCTCGGGGTGCAGGATCTTGACCGCTGCCTGGCGTCCCAGCTCGGGGTGCTCTGCCCGATAGACGGTGCCCATCCCGCCGCCCCCGATGAGCTTCGTGATCAGAAAATTTCCAACGCTCTGCCCGACCATGACGTGACTGCCCCTGACGCGGCACAGCCTAGCCGACGCCCCCGCACCCCGAAAACCTATTTTAAAATGTGCAGAACACGCCTGCTCGCGACATTTACCTGCATGGGACGATCTACGCCGGCGCAGGCGCGTGCATCATTCGCGATTGTCGGTCTGCTGTTCGCCGGCGCCTGTTCGTCGCAGGTTCCGCAGGACCTATCTGCCACCGGCGGATCGACCAGCACCGGTGGCCACACCGGGGGTGTCACGGGCTCCACGGGGGGAACCGGCGCGCCGGGCACAGGTGGGGCGGCTGGCACGAAGAGCGTGGGGGAGGGGGGCGGCCCGGCTGGTGGCGCCGGCGCGGGGACCGCTGGCGCCAGTGCCGGCGGCACCGCCGGGGCAGCTCATGCCGGCGGGGCCGGCGGGACGGCAGGCGCAGCGAACCCTGGTGGCGCCGGCGCTGGCGGTCACGTCACGGGCGGCCTTCCTGATCCCGGGAGTGACGGCGACGGCGACTCGACGGTCGGGCCGACGTACACGACTCAGTCGGATCTCGGCGCGAAGGGCAATCCGAAGGGAAAGAGCTTCACCTTCTCCGTCACCAGCAAGATCTTCGACGGCAAAGACGCAACCCTCACGAAGACGCCCGTCAACGTGACGCGAACGATCGAGGTCTACGTTCCGGCGGCGTACAAGGACGGCACTCCCGCGCCCGTTCTCATCATTCAGGACGGGCCCGGAGAGCTGGGCCAGGTCTCGAACGCCCTCGACAACCTCACGATCTCGACGGATCCGATGCGGAAGCTGCCGGCATTCATCGTCATCGCCGTACCCAACGGTGGCAACGACAGCATCGGGAGCGAGCGCGGCCTCGAGTACGACACGCTGTCCGATCGATACGCGCGGTTCATCACGCAGGAGGTGATGCCGGCGACGCAGAGCCACCTGCTGACCGCCTACCCGAAGCTGACCTTCGATCCCAGCCCCAGCGGCCGCGCGACGCTCGGGTGCAGCTCCGGTGGAGCCGCCGCGTTCACGATGGCCTGGTTCCGCCCGGATCTTTTCTCGCGGGTGATCGCCTACTCGGCGACGCTGGTTGCGCAGCAGGACCCGAAGGCGCCCGAGTCAGCGACGTACCCGCACGGCGCGTGGGACTACCATTCCGACCTCGAGCTCATCAAGAACGACACGATGGGGCGCGCGAAGTTGCTGCGCATCTTCCACAACGCCAACCAGAACGATCTGGGTGCGACCGCGGCAGTGTCCGACCGCCACAACTGGCCCGTGGCCGGAACGCGGACGGCGGCCGCTCTCAAGGCCAAGGGCTTTCACTACAAGTTCGTCGAGGGACTCGGAAAGGGTCACTGCGACGGCAGCGTCCAATCGGCAACCCTGGCCGACGCGCTGGTCTGGGTGTGGCGCGGCTACCAGCCGCCCATGTAGCGAACCGGGTTTCGCGCTTCGCCGTTCAGGCCTTCGGGTGGCGGCGGCGCCTCAGGCGACCCGCGGTCAACAGACCGAAGCTGCCCAGCAGGAAGACCAGCCAGTTGCCGTCGCCGGCCGAGCCTCGCGCCATCGCGCAAGAGCAGCCGGAGCTGTCCGAGCCGCCGGTGGGAAGCCCAGGCCCGGCGTCGCTTCCAGCGGCACCGGGCGTGCCAGCGCTGCCGCCGGACGCCATGCCACCGGTGCCGGGACTCCCGCCGGCTGCCGCACCGCCCGCGCCGAAGCTTCCGCCCGCGCCCGAGCCTGCGCGTCCACCGGCGCCCCTCGCGCCCGCGCTTCCCCCGGCGCCTGCCGCTCCCCCCGCCCTGCCGCCCGCGTTACCACCATTTCCTGACGCCGCCGGTCCCGTCCATGCATTCTGCAGCTGCGCCAACCCCGACTGGTTCGGAACGGAAAGAACCAGGTTGGCACCGGTTCCGCTCCGCGTCGTCATGCTGTACCAGTCGCCGTCCTTCAGACCGACCCAGTAGAAGCTTCCCATGTTCCAGGCCCGCAGCTGGCTGCTCATGCCGCGGATGTACGCCTCGAAATAGTTCGTCGGCGACTTGCTGTAATCGAGGGAGCCGTAGCTGACGCCGTTCTTGCTGCCGGGGCTCATCGGCCCGCCCCATTCCGTGCACACCGTGCGGTCGGAATAGCTGCCGACTTCACCCTTGAACTGGCTCACCCACTGGGACTCGCTGTTCCAGGTGTCGGAGCCAAAGAAGCTGTAGTCGTGGACGGCCAGTAGGCAACCGTCGAGGGCGCTGGCCGAGCCGACACTCGGAACGTTCTGGGCATTGCCCGTCCCGTCCAGGATCACCCGGGCCTTCGGAATGGTCGGGAATTGCGTCAGCCAGCTGCTGTACAGGGCGATCAGGTCGCTCGCGGTGTACATGTTCGGTTCGTTGAAGATTTCGAAATAGACGTTCGCGTTCCCGCCGTACTTGTCGACGACCGTCTTCCACATGCTCCAGAAGGCGGTCATGTTGGCGGGCTTGTTGGTCTTGGCGCTGTCCCAGTAGCACAGCACGACGCTGCCCTTGGACAGGACCCCGTCGATGGCGCCCGTGTACGTGTTCCAATATCCGGAGACGGTCGCCTCGTTGATGGGCATTCGAACGGCGTTCGCGCCCAGCTTCGATACGAACTGCGTCATGACGCTGGTGCCGGTCGCCAGAGCCGAGTCGTAGGTGTCGGATGAAGACAGACCCGACGGGTACACGACGCCGGACTGGAAATTGTCCCTCGAATCGCCCCAGTTGACGCCCCTGAACTGGTTCGTCGCCGCCGACGCGTTTGACGCGAGCGCGAGCTGGACGATCGACAGAAGCGCGAACGACAAGATGCGCGACGAGGGGACCATACTGGCAACTGTCTCGGCGGATCCGGGCGAGCTGCTGAATCATTTCGCAAAAGTGGACTAGCCGAATACGAGAAGTCCTTTGGTCGGCGGCTGGGACTCTAGCTCCTGATGGCGATGTACTGTGCGTCGCAAACCGGTGCACTGACACCAAGGAGAATCCCGTTGTCTCACGCATTCCGCGCCCATGCCGTCTGGGTTCCGCGCCTCGCTATCGCAGCGTTCCTGGTGGGCGTATTCGCCCCCCGCGCCGCCTCTGCCGTCCAGAGCTCGGAGCTGTACCGAACCCAGGCCTACGTGTACGGCCGCTTCGAAGCGCGCCTTCGATTCGCTGCCGGCGAGGGGGTCGTCAGCTCCTTCTTTCTCTGGAAGGACGGCTCGTCGTCGACGACCTCCTGGAACGAGCTGGACTACGAGAAGATCAACGCGTCGTGCCGCCTGCAGACCAACATCTGGACGGGGACCGGCACCCAGAGCGCGCAATTCACGACCGCGGCGGCCGACGTTTGCGGCACGTATCACACCTACGCCTTCGAGTGGACGCCCGACTACATCGCCTGGGTGATTGACGGCAACCAGGTCCGCAAGGTGACCGGCGCCAGCGTCGCCGAGTACACGCAGAACGCGTCGCAAGGCATGGCGATGCACTTCAACACCTGGGTCGGGAACGCCTCGTTCGGAGGGACGCTGGACCCCGCGACGCTGCCCGTGCAGGAATTCATCAGCTGGGCCCAGTACTCGTCGTATTCGAACGGCGCGTTCGAGCTGCAGTGGCGTGAGGAGTTCGACGGTTCGACCGTCCCCAGCACATGGGGTGTCGGGACCTGGGCATCGCCCTACAACCTATCCACGCACAGTCCGTCCAACGTGAACCTCGTCGACGGGATCGCCGTGCTCTCGATGACGGCCGACACTTCCACCGGGTACACGGGAACACCGCCGGCGGATTCGACAGACGGCGGCACGACGGCAACGGGCGCTGCCGGATCCACCGGCCAGAACCAAAGCAGCGGCGGCGGCTGCTCCTACGGCGCCTCCTCTTCTAGGCGAGGGCCAGCCATGGTCCCGCTCTTCCTGCTCGCGGCCCTGCTCATCGCCCGGCGCCGTCGCTGATGACCATGCGGCCCGGTCGTCGCCGGCGGCGGGCCGCCATGTTCTTGACCGCCGCGCTCGCAATCGGCAGCGCGGCCTGTGGCTCCAGCGGCGGAACGAACAACGTCGGATCGACCGGGGGCGCGGGCGGGTCCAGCACGGGTGGAACGACGGCAACCGGTGGCACGCCGGGAACCGGCGGCGCCATCGGCGTCGGCGGTAGCGGCGGACCCGCGACGGGCGGCGGCGCCGGACGCTCGTCAGCCGGCGGTGCGGGTGGAAACGGCGCCGGCGGCGCGGGCATCGCGGGCGGCGGCGGCAGCAGCGGCTCCGCCGGCAAGGCTGGCTCGGCGGGGAGCTCGGGTGGTGCGGCAGGCGGCGCCTCTGGAAGTCTGACGCCGGCCGAGGCGGCCAAGCTGATGTCGCCCGGCTGGAACCTGGGCAATTCGTTCGACGGTGCTCCGACGGAGACCAGCTACGGTAACCCGGCTCCGACCCAGACCCTGATCAACGCCGTCCATTCAGCCGGGTTCAAGACGTTGCGGCTTCCCGTCACCTGGACCAACCACATCGGCGCCGGTCCGGCCTACACGATCGACTCCGCGTGGATGGCCAAGGTGAAGCAGACGGCACAGTGGGCGATCGACGCCGGCATGTACGTCTTCGTCAACACGCATCACGAGGCGGACGGAAGCGGCGGATGGGTGACCTTCCCCGCGACGACATCGGCAGCACAAGCCGTGGCGACGGAGGTGACGGCGGTGTGGACGCAGATCGCGACCGCCTTCAAGTCATTCAATAGCCGCTTGATGCTCGAGTGCTTCAATGAGCCGAACGAGGGCGGCGGTGGCAACACGCCGCAGGCGCAAACGGATCTGAACATGTATCTGGAGGCGTGCTTCAAAGCCATCCGAGCCACGGGCGGCGCGAACGCAACCCGCATCGTCATGATCCAACCCGTCGGCGCGAGCCCGATCCAGGCGGGCATCCAGTCGATGCAGAAGGTGAGCTTCATCGACGACCCGAACCTGGTCATCTCGCTTCACACCTACTACCCGACCAATTTCGGTCTGAGCACGACGCCCTATGCCTGGGGAAGCGCGTCGGACTACACGGCGATGCAGAGCTCCATCGCCCAGCAGATTCGGGTGTGGCTACCGACGCAGGTCATCTTCATCGGCGAATGGGGTTCCATGGCCGCCCAGTCGACGGCGAACCGCGCGGCGCACGCCCTCGCCTACTCCCAGGACACCACGACGGCTGGCCTCGTTCCCATCTGGTGGGACAACGGAGGCTCAGGCAGCAGCTCGTTCGGGATCTTCGATCGCAACAGCGGCGCGCAATCCCAGCCCACGATCGTCAGCGGAATCATGACCGGCGTGAAGAACGGCCTGACCGCGCCGAACAACTGGGCCACGCCCGCGAATCCGTGACGCACGCGCGGTTCGCGGGTCGACCGACTCAGTTCGTTCGGTGCTTCCAGGCTTCCTGGCTGTAGCAAGAAAGCGTTCCCCGCCCGGAGCTGTCCGACGTGGGAACGCAGATGCAAAACCCGGAAGACGGCTTGCCGTGCTCGTCCCGGAAGGCGACCGCCGTCTCTGACCCGCACGGCCGGCACACCGGAAACCGGCACTCGCCGCCATGTGCAGGCAGCTTCCGTCCAGACGGATCGCTCGGATCCGGCGGGCACGCCTTGGCTCGCTTGGTGTCGTAGCAGTCGTTTCCCAGCGGCCCAACCTCCCCCGGCGCCGACGGCGGCGTGAAGCTGGTCGCGGGCGCGCTGGGAGGCGCCGGCGCGGGCTCGGCGGAAGGACTCTCGCGGTGGCAGGCCGGGCTGACCCCGGCAAACAGGAGCAGGAGCAGGATCCTCACTGCAGGTAGTGGTACGGGGGTGAATCGCATTCGTGGCAGCCTACCGCGAGATCTCATGGCGCGTCTCGTGGCCGACGGCGCCCCCCAACGCGCCGCCGAGCAGGCCTGTGATCGCCCCGAAGATCGCACCGACTTTGGCGCCGCGGTGGTGGTCGTACGTGCTCACGGATGCAACGTGTGTCACCCAGCCGGGCTCGTGTCCGATGATGGTGGCGCGGATGTCGCGAGGCGGGCATAGGCGCCCGGCGTCGCGGCAAGGTCATCGACCGCTCCCTCAAAGGCCAGACCATGGGATTCAAGCTGGTCTGTGACAATGGTGAGACCTACACGATCCGGTTCTGGAAGAGCTCGCACGTTCAGGTGATCGACGTCGCGCCGGCCCGCTGCGCCATGTCCGAGATCGTGTTCTCGAACGCTGACGGAGGTATCGAAGCTTGGAAGCAGCCGCCGCCAGGCTTGGAGGGCGCCGCGGACTTTTGCGGCCGGGACGGCCTATTACCTCGGCGACTACGCAGGAGCGAACACGCACGAGTGGAAGGTCATCGTGACCGACGTTCACTGGCGACTCACATCGGAAGAGAACGACTACGCCGGCTCGACAAGGGACCTGTTCGCGACGTATGCGGCCTTCGCGGGTATGCCGACGGCGGACCGAAGCTTCGTCTCGGCTCCGCCGACATCACGCGCGCACCGGCGGCCCGCGGACTTTCCGTCGCCCTCACCGAAGCAGGTGGCGCGAAACGGCGATGACCTGCATCGTGTACTGCAAAGGTGACGTTGACTGCCCGGACGGGTTCGGGTGCGCCCCACCAGCGACGGACAAGTCATCGCGGCGCAATCGGACGAGGCGGAAGCGCCGCTAGCCGGGCTCTGCGTGCGCCGGGGCAGCGTTGCAACGTCGCCAGCCGACCGTTGACCATTCTGCGCAATTGGCGGACCCTGGACGAATGCGACGAGCCGCGTTCGTTCTGCTCGTCGTCGGATGGTGGAGTTGTCCGGGGGGACACCTGAAGGCGGCGCAACAGCCACTGGTCTTGGTGCTGAATTCTTATCACCCACAGTACACGTGGACGGAGGAACTGGTCCGCGGTGTTCGCGACGAGCTGGCGGGAATACCGCCAGAGAACTTACACATCGAGTTCATGGACGCGCGTCGCATGGTGGACGATGAGCATTACCTCGATTTGCTGGCCGACGTTTACCGCCACAAATACGCGCGCTTTCATCCCGACGTCATCATCTCCAGCGACGACAGCGCGCTGAATTTCTTGCTGCAGCGCCGGGACAGCCTGTTCCCTGGCGTGCCGATCGTGTTTTGCGGGATCAACTCCCGAACGCCCGAAGAGCTGGAGGTTGTGCCGAACATGACGGGCATCCTCGAGGGGCTCGAGGTCGCCGGCAACTTGAGCTTGATCCGCCGCCTGCATCCGGATGCGCACCGCGTGGTCTTGCTGGCCGATCGAACGTCGTTGGGGCAAGGCATGGTGCAAGTGGCGCGCGGTGTAGTCGGCGCGTTCGAACGCCCGTCGTTGAAGATCGAGGTGTGGGACGATTTCACGCTGGACGAGCTCGGAGACCGCGTCGCGACAGTCGATGACCACACCGTCTTCTTGCTGCTCGCCATCCACGAGGATCGGTTGGGCCGATATTTTTCGTTCACCGACGATCTCCAGCTGCTAACTCGGCGCAGCCGCGCCCCCATTTACGCAATGTTCGACATGCTGCTGGGGCAAGGGGTCGTTGGCGGCATGATGAGCGACCCGTACCAGCACGGCCGCGCGACGGCGGCGGTGGCCCGGCGGGTATTGGCGAACACGCCCATCGACAGCATCCCCGTCGTGCCCAGCGCCGAGTATCTGCCGCGCTTCGACTACGCGCAGCTGCGGCGGTTTCGCATCCCCGACGATCGCCTGCCACCCGGCAGCATCGTCCGGGGCCGGCCGATCTCGTTTTACACGCAGCACACACGGCTGGTGTGGACCACCGGGGTGGTGTTCTTGGTGCTGGTGCTGATCATCGCCTGGCTCGGCTATCTGATCGGCCGCATGCGCAGCGCCGAGCGAAAGCTGGTTGCCAGCCAGGCCGATCTGCGCCGAGCGGAGCAATTCAAGATCGTCGCCAGCTTGGCGGGCGGCATCGCTCACGACTTCAACAACCTGATCACGGCCATCGGCGGGTTCGCCTCGCTGGCCGAACGAACGCCGGGGGCGGACAGCGCGCTGCTGGACAACCTGGAGCAGATCACACGCGCCAGTCAGCGCGCCGCCGGGCTCACACGGCAGCTCCTGTCTTTCGCCCGACGGCAGCTCATCGAGCCACGGGTGGTCGATCTGAACCTGTTGACGAAAGAGACCCACAGGTTGCTGCAGCGGCTGGTCGGCGCGGGGGTGGAGGTGGTGATCTTGCCGTCGAAGGAACCGGCCTGCGTCTTTGCCGATCCGGGACAGCTGGAGCAAGTGTTGGGAAACTTGGCCACCAACGCGCGCGATTCCATGCCGGACGGTGGGAAGCTGACCATCGCCATTTCGACCGAGCCGGCGCACGTCGAGCTCCGCGCGAGCGACACCGGCTCTGGCATGAGTGAGGCCGTGAAGTCGCGCGCGTTCGAACCGTTCTTCACCACCAAGCCGGTCGGACGCGGCACCGGCCTGGGGCTTCCGACCAGCCGGTCGATCATCGAACAGGCCAACGGCTCGATCGGGATCGAATCGCAGCCCGGGCGTGGAGCGACGTTCATCATCCGGTTGCCGCGGGCGGTGGAACAGCCGGCGCCATCGATCGCGCCAGTTTCGGTCGCCCCGCGCGCGATCGGATTTGGGGCGGTGCTGTTGGTCGAGGACGACACACAGGTGCGGCGGCTGGCGCGAAAGACCCTGGAGGCGCACGGCTTCCACGTGCTCGAGGCCGAGAACGGCGCCATCGCGCTGGAGCGCGCCAAGCTGGCGCCCAAGCTGAGCTGCGTTCTGACGGACGCGGTGATGCCGATCATGGGTGGGGTGGAGATGGTCCGTCGTCTACGGATGTTCGCGCCCTGCGTGCCGGTGGTGGTGATGTCCGGGTACATCGACGACATCAGCGTGTTCGAAGACTCCGACCAGCTCGGCGTCCGGTTTCTCGGCAAGCCATTCCTCCCTGCCGACCTGATCGCTGCCGTCACCGACGCGATCGATCAGACACGCGCGGAACGGCGCTCCGAAAAAAGTTTGTAACGCTCTGTCCTGGGTCCGCACTCATCCACATCTCGCTGATTCGTCGGACCGCTGGTGGCGGCCGGCGGCGGCGGTCGTGGAGGGTCCGGTGAGTACGATCGATCTGATGCAACGCTATTGTGACGGCGACCAGTGTGCGTTCAACGAGCTCTACACCGCGCTGGCCCCCAGGCTGCTTCGGTACTTGACGGGTCTCGCGCGCTCATTTGACCGGTCGGTGGTCGAAGACCTGCTGCAGCAGACCTTCATGAAGGTCCACCTCGCCCGGGCCATGTACGTTCGCGGTGCGGATCCGTTGCCGTGGATGTACACGATCGCGCATCGTTCGTTCCTGGACTACACGCGCCGGTGCCGGCGTTCGCGGCTTTGTTTCGCGAAAAAGGACGAGCTGCTTCCGGAGATCGCTACGGACGTACAAGGGCGCATCGTGGACCACGCCCCCTCGCGGCGCCTCGACGAGGGCGCGCACGCGGCGCTTCTCGACGCGATGGAGCGTCTGCCCGTCATGCAGCGGCAGGCGCTGGTGACGACCAAGCTCGAGGAGCGGACGATGGCAGAAGCCGCGTCGATCCTGGGCACGACCGAGGGCGCGCTCAAGGTCCGCGCACACCGCGCGTACAGCGCGCTTCGACTGGTCCTGGCAAAGGCCGTCGCGTCTTGAGTGGCGCCGGCTTTGCTCCCAGGCGTGACTCTGATATCACGGAACCTGGGGGGGGAGCTTGGGAGAACCACCAGGTGACGACGGGACGGTGATCGCCGCGCTACGCGCGGGGGATGAATCCGCCTTCGTGGCTTTCGCCATGGCCCACCAGCCAATGCTGATCCGAATGGCGCGGATGTGGGTCAAGAACGACGCTCTGGCCGAGGAAGTCGTGCAGGAGACCTGGCTGACGATGCTCGAAGGCTTGGACCGGTTCGAAGGGCGTTCTGCTCTGAGAACGTGGCTGTGCGGCATCCTGGTCAACGTCGCGCGCGCGCGCATACGCAAGGAGGGCCGTTCCGTGCCGATGTCGTCGCTCGGCGAGGATGACGGGCCGGTCGTCGACCCGGGCCGGTTCAGCCCGCCTGGCGTGCCCTGGGAGGGGCACTGGTGGCCGCCTCCGAACCCATTCCCTGAAACCCCCGAGGCGCACGTCTTGAATGTGGAGCTCCGCGCGCAGCTCGAGGAGGCAATCGCGCAGCTTCCACCCGCTCAGCGCGAGGTGATCGTGCTTCACGACGTCGAGGGATTCTTGGGCGAAGACGTCGGCGAAATTCTCGGCGTCTCCAGCGCCAACCAGCGGGTGCTGCTCCATCGCGCGCGAGCGAAGATCCGGACCACTCTCGAGCGGCACTACGAGGGGCCTGCGTCATGAGCGTGCGCGACATCGTGCAGCTGAGCTGCAAAGAAGTGGTGGAGCTGGTCACCGACTACCAGGAAAACGCGCTCGCCGTGGCGGACCGGGTGACTTTCGAGCAGCACCTGTTCGGATGCACCTGGTGCATGACCTATCTCCAGCAGGTCAACCGCGGCGTCGAGCTGACGACGCAGCTTCGCGAGCCGTCGGAACCCGGTCCGATCGACACGCAGAAGCTGGCGACGCTGTTCCGAAAATGGCAGTCGAGCAAATGAGCTTCTTCAAGTTTCTCGAGCGCGACGGGATCGGCCCTCTCACTGGGTTTCGATGGCGCGTGGGCGAGTGGGTCGAGGCTCAGGGACCGCTCGCCGTCTGCGGGAACGGCGCCCACGTTCTGCGGGCCCAGGATCTCGCCCACTGGATGCACCAGGAGCTATGGCGCGCTGAGATCGACGGCGACCAGATCGAAGGAGGCGACTGCCTCGTCGCGCGCCGCGTGCGCCTCATCGAGCGCGTCGACGCCTGGACGAACGGAGGCGCTTCACGGTTCGCGCGCGCTTGTCACGATCGGGTCGGTGCGCTGGTCGCGCAGGCAACCGTCCCCGCCGTCAAGGAGCACCTCGCCAACTACCATTGGGCAGTCGGCTGGCATTGCGAGCACGACAACCCGGCGATGGCCGGCTACGTCTCCGCCCTCGGCATCGCCCAGATCGCGACCGTCGGGACCCCCGTCGAGTGCTACCGGCGCGAGCGCGATTGGCAGTCGGACTGGCTCGTTCGCGAGCTTCGGCTCGTCTGAACGTATGGGTCGTCCTGTTCAGCAGTCCAGCGTCACGCGACGCTCCCACGGAGAGAGCTCGGCTTGGTGCTCGCGCCACTCCGACTCTTTCAGCTTGGTATAGGCGTCGATGAAGGGCGTGCCCAGCGCGGTCGTCAGCGTTTCGCTGGCGCGCAGGGCGCGCACGGCGTCGAGGAGGTTGCCGGGCAAGCGCCGCGCTTCATCGGGCGGCAGCGGGTGGGTGTACATGTTGTTGTCGCGGCGCGGGCCCGGGTCGCGTTTATTGGCGATCCCGTCGAGGCCAGCCGCGATCACGGCGGCCGGCATCAGGTACGGGTTGGCGGCGCCGTCAGGCAGGCGCAGCTCGAACCGGTCGGTGTCGGGGATGCGGATCATGTGTGTGCGGTTGTTGCCCGCGTAGCTGACGGCGTTGGGCGACCAGGTCGACCCGGACGCCGTCGGCGCGCCGTTGATCCGCTTGAACGAATTGACCGTCGGGTTGGTGATGGCGCACAACGCTTCGGCGTTGTGGAGCAGCCCCCCGATGAATTGGTACGCCGTCCGAGAGAGCCCGAGCTCGCCGGCCGCGTCGCGAAATAAATTTCGGGTTCCCGCGGCCTCCCAGACGGACACGTGCATGTGACAGCCGTTGCCGGCCAGACCGGCGAACGGCCTCGGCATGAAGGTGGCGCGCAGTCCCTGGCTCTCGGCCAGCGTCTTCACCATGTACTTGAAGAAGGCGTGACGGTCGGCCGTCACCAGCGCGTCGTTGTAGGTCCAGTTCATCTCGAACTGGCCGTTGGCGTCCTCGTGGTCGTTCTGGTACGGCTCCCAGCCCAGCGACAGCATGCAGTCGCAGATCTTGGCGATGAGGTCGTAGCGGCGCATCAGCGCCTGCTGGTCGTAGCAGGGCTTGCTCTGGTGATCGTTGGCGTCGGAGATCGCCGCGTCGTCAGCCGAGAGCAGGAAGAACTCGCACTCGACGCCCGTTCGCACGGCGAAGCCCAGCTCTCTCGCGCGGTGGACCTGACGCTGCAGCACGCGTCGCGGCGCCTGCTCCAGCGGCCGGCCACCCATGATCAAGTCGCCGGCGACCCAGGCGACCTCCGGCTTCCACGGCAGCTGAATGAGGCTGGCGGCGTCGGCGATCGCCAGCACGTCCGGGTCGGCGGGCGTCAGATCCAGCCAGGCGGCAAACCCGGCGAAGCCGGCCCCCTCGGCGCCGATGCGATCAATGGCGGCGGCCGGCACCAGCTTGGCGCGCTGCACGCCCCGCAAGTCGCTGAACGAGACGAGGAAGTACTTGATGCCCTTCTGTTCGGCGATCTTCGACAAGCTGGTCACGCGCGGCCTCCTCGTTGAGTCTCGGTGAAGTTTCAGTTCGCCTCGGTCCCCATCAGCTCTGCGAGGGCGCCGCGGATGAAGCGCTCATCGTCGGGATTCTGGTAGGGGTTGCCGGCGCGATGCCCCCAGATCGACGGAATGGGCAGCAGGCGGGCCCCCGGGATGGCCGCCGCGTCGGCGGCGCAGTCTTCCGGCGTGAAGTACAGATCGTGGCTGCCCGGCATCACCAGGGTCTTGGCGCGGATCGATCCGAGTGCGCGCGCCAGGTCGCCGCGGTGGCGGGGACCGACTGAAACGTCGCTGGCCATCCATGTCCGCAGCATCGCCAGCAGGTCTGCTGGATCGCGGCGCCGGTAACTGGCCTCCCAGGCGCGGACGAGATAGTCCTCCAGATCGGCGTATCCCAATCGCCGATGGAGGCCCTCGCGGTAGAACGCCTGCGACGCCGCCCAGCTCGCGTAGATGCGAGCGAAGGCCCGGAACCCGCGCTCGGGCGTCGCGGTGAACCTGACGCCGTCCCAGGCCGGGTCGGCCTGCAGCGCGGCCTCGAGGCTGCGCAGGAACACCAGGTTGTGCTCGGACGTCCGCGCCGTCCCGCACAGCGCCGCCACCCGCCGCACGCGTTCGGGGTGCAGGACCGCCCAGTGATAGGCCTGCTGCGCCCCCATCGACCAGCCGTAGACCAGCGCCAGCGTCTCGACGCCGAACAGCTCGCGGAGAAGGCGCTCCTGCGCGGCGACGTTGTCGTGGTGGGTGACGTCGAAGCTGGCGGCGTCCGAGTTGCTGGGCGACGTGGACAGCCCGTTCCCGAACATGTTCGGGATGACGACGAACCACCGCCGGGGGTCCAGGATGCCGTCCGGCCGAATCAGCCACTCGATGTCCGTGTGGTGCGCCCCGAAAGACGTCGGGTAAAGGACGACGTTGCGGCGATCGGCAGCCAGCGTCCCGTACGTTCGGTAGACGACCTTCGCGCCGCGCAGCACGTGGCCGCTCTGCAACGGGAAGGAACCGAGCTCAAAGGCAACCCCGTCGCTCATGACGCCGGTTCCGCCGGTGTACGCGTGGCAAGGCGCCTGACCAGCTCGGCGTGAAATCCCAGGTACCCGGCGCGCGCCACGCGGGTGAGTCGAGGCTCGACCGTCTGGTTTGCGGCGCGGAGCGCATGGAACGGAAGTGCCGGATACCAGTGGTGCTCGGCGTGGAACGGCATCTCCCACATCAGAAACCGAACCGGCAGGTTCGTATGGGTGGTGCGCGTGTTCGACTGCGGATCGTCGCTGTTGCTGCAGCCCATGTGCTCGGCCAGCAGGATGGCGCGCAACAACGGCTGCGCGGCCGCGACGGGCAGCAGCCAGAAGGTGAAGAACAGCGGCCGCCACAGCGCGATCGAGATCGCGATGGCCACACCGTAGACGAGCAACTGCAGGCGGACGGATCGAACGACGGCGGGCCGGGTCTTGTCGTTCAGAAACCCGTAGCCCGCGACGCGCCCGCGCGCGATCGCGGCGTGGGTCCGGAGCTTCCCGATCCACCAGGGCACCCCGCTCAGCTCCAGCAGGTAGCTGCCGAGGTCGGTCGGTTTCGGATCCTCCAGCTCTGGGTCTCGCCCGGGGATCTGCGTGAACCGGTGATGCCAGCCGTGGTAATAGCGATAAAACGTGCTGTTGTAGAACGAGAGCAGGCCGGCGAACCATCCCACGCCGTCGTTGAGCCAGGTGCTCTTGAACGCCGTGCGATGAATCGACTCGTGCATCGCCGCAAACATCGTCACCAGCGTGAAGCCAAACAGCACCGCAGCGGGGACGACCAGCAGCCAGGGGCCGCCGCCCCGCAACACGGCGCCGTAGAGCCAGCCGGTGCCACCGATCGCGAGCAGGTGTCCGCAGAGCCGCGCGAGGCCTCGCAGGTCTGAGCGCTGCTGAAGGCTGCGTCGCTGGTCGGGCGACAGCGGCGAATCACGCGAGTCCTCCTTGTCGTCTTCGGTCGCCATGCTCGAACGACGCCACGATCGCGCAGCCCGAAGGGGATGTCACCAGGCGCGGCGGACTCCAGGGCAACCTTTTACTTCAAGGAAACAGGCTGGAAACTACGGGCCGGGGCCTGGCGTTTGTCGAGCGTTGGAAACGAAGCGCACGCGCAGTTGGAAAAGCGTCGCGTCGATTCCGGCTGACAAAGAGTTAACGCTCATTGGTCGGCGCGGAAATCGGTTGCGGCGCGCGTTCCGCCTAGCATGACCGCGAACACCAGACGGAGGTTCGAACATGGACGCGAGCAACGTCGTAGACTCGACCGAGGGCAACGGCCTGAAGCGCCACGCCTCGTGGCGTTCTGCTTTCATCATCTCGCTGGGCGGCTCGTTGCTGGTAGCGGTCTCACTTGGGCCGATGGCGGCCGATCTGGGGCCTGCCTCGGTGGTGGTCTGGACGATCACCGCGCTCGTGGGGCTCGTGCAGTGCTTGCTGATCACGGAGCTCGCCGGGATGTTCCCGCACAAGGCGGGAGGCACGGCGACGTATACCCATGAGGCCTTCAGAGACAAACCGCTCCTGGGCGCCTTCTCGAACTGGGGCTACTGGCTCGGATGGCTGCCCGTCATCCCCGTCAACCTGATCCTCGCCGCCGGGTACCTGAACGCGACGGTCCTGCCGCACACCGGTGTCTTGACGATTGCGCTGGTGCTGGGAGCCGCGATGTACGCCCTCAACTACTTCGGGTTGCGGCCGGGCGTGTGGTCGTCCGCCGTCGTCGCGGTGTGCGCCTTCGTCCCGCTGGCCATCATCGCGTTTTCACCGATCTTCAAGCCCTCACTGTTCCACGCCGCGTACGTGTTCCCGATGCGTCCCCTCAATGGCTCGTGGACGTCGGGGGCCTCGTGGATGCTCGTCATCAAATGGATGTTCGTGGCCGTCTGGTCATCTTACGCGTTCGAGTCCGCCTCGAGCGTAGTGGCCGAGCTCAAGGATCCGCACAAGGAAGCGCCGCGCGCCATCACCGCTGCCGCCGTCGTGGGCGTGCTCGTGTACGCGCTCATGCCGTTCATGCTCCTCAGCATCGTGGGCACGGACGCCCTGGCCAAGGACCCGATGGTCGCGTTCCTGCCCGCGGCGAAGGCCATCTTCGGTGACACCGGCGCGGCTATCGTGGCGATCATGTTGATCGCGGCGCTCTTGCTGGGCGTCATGACCGCGATCATCGGCTCGTCGCGGACGGTGTACGAGATGTCGCGCGACGGGTTGACCCTTCAGCAGTTCGCCCGAGTCAACAGGTACGGCGTCCCTGTGGGCTCGATGTACTGGGACGCGGCCGTGACGCTGACGTTGTTGATCGTATTCAAGGACAACGTCGTCAACATCGTGGCCGCCTCGAACGTCGGGTACATCATTCCCTTCATCCTGATCCCGATCGCCTACGTGCGGCTGCGGCGACTGGTGCCGGCCTTTCCGCGCCCGTTCAAGCTGGCGCCGATCTTTGGAACAGCCGCCATCATCATTGCGGCCTACAACGCCTTCTTGCTGGCGGTAGGGGGTCCGCTGTGGGGCGGCAAGGTGATGCTCACCGGCGGCATCATCATGCTCACCTTCGTGCCGTTCTACGCCATCCGTCGAGGCGCAGACCGGCGTCGCCAGGTTGCCACCGCCGCCGCGCCGGCGTGAGGACGGCGCGGCCGGGAAGCCCGGTCGTGCTTTGCGGACGATTGCGGCATCTCGGTGGTAGGCTGCCGGACTTCGAGGTCAATGTTCGACGTTTCGGCGCGATCTCCCTCACCGGCACGGTTTCGACACAAGCGTGCGATCGTCGTCGTCGCGCTGGGGTTTCTCGCCACCTGCGTGCCGCCGATGGCGACATATGCGCCGTTTCTGGTCAACCGTACCACCGCGGTGGCCGACGTCCGCATCACCTGGGTGCTGGCCAAAGTCGACTGCGCGTCGTCGCCCGACGCGCTCGCGCGCACACTCAACCCGAGCGATCTCGACGATCCGCGCACCGTCTCACTGACGAGCGGGCAGGTCGCCGCTCTCGATCAACCTTCACTGCCCGGCCAGTCGCCGGCGGGGCTATGCAGGCTGGGCCCTTTCGTCGGGTCCACCCCCTCCCCTTGCATCGCCGCCGTCCTGGAATCCGACGGAGCAACGCCGGTTCTCATGGTGGCACCCCCCGGCTGGATCGTGTCGGGCAACGACGGCTTGTCCAGCTGCGGCGCGACAACTCCGCCGCCGAGCCGCTGCCAGGCGACCCTCGATCCGGCAGTCGACCCCGGGGTCGACGCGGTGTCGCTGGTCCTGCGTAAGAACGGCCAGACACAGTTCGCCGTTTCGAGCCAAGCTGCCGACGCCAAGGTCCGGATCGCGCCGATCGATCTCTCTGCAGTCGCGGCGCGCCCATCGGCGTCCGGCGGATGCCGCTCCCTGCGCGACGCGTATCATGCCGAGCTCGCGAACAGCGCCTGCGTGACCAACAGCGACTGTGACGTCGTCCCGCTGTTGGAGCTGCCCGGCGAAACACGGCCCGTGAGTGGATGCGGTAGCTACCTGAACCGGACGGCCGCCGCCAAAGTGCGAGCGGTGTCCCGAAGCTTCGCCCTCTGTCAGGGAGGCCCGCTGACGTGCGAGACGCCGGATCCTCCCGGCTGCGTGGGCGGCCAGTGCACCGCGATCTGCGCCGGCGAGACGCTGCCGTACTGCCCGCCAAACTGCACCCACTTCCCAGGCGTGAGCTTCGGCGAAGGGGAGACCTGCAACACGAACATCGTCTGCTTCGCCGCAGACGGACGCCGCTGCCACTGCGCGGTGAACACCCTCACCGTCGCCTGCGCGGGGGATCTGCCTATCTCACCCAGCTGCCCCTACTCCTGCCGCCCGAGCGTGCATTACAGCGACGACGCAGGGAGCCCCAACTACGTCGATCGGACAGACGCCGGCGGCGACGGCACGACCGACGGCGGAACCGTCGACGCGCACGGTGGATGAATCCCGTGCGGATGGTCCGCGGTCAGGGCTGATACGGCCGAGCCGCCACCCGGGGCGTGGTCCCCTCGACCCAGGCGGGCATGCCGTGCGAGGTGATGGTGACCGTGGCGCTGGTCAGGCCCGCCGAGGTGGCCTCGATGACCGACGTGCCGGAGTAGTAGGTGCGGAACTCGATCGCGGCCTGGCCATCGCGGATCGCGATGTCGGAGGCCGAACCGCCGCCTGGCGGCGTGAACGTGATGCTGGGCCCGGTCGGGAATTCGCCGGGACCGGACTTGATCGTGAGGGTCACCGGGACGTTGTTGCTGATCGGCTTACCGCCTGCGTCGACCACCGTGACCAGGAGCCACGCGTCCTGCGTTCCGTCGACCGCCGACAGCGTGGCCGTGCTCGACGTGAGCGTCAGCCCCGCCGCGGTGCCAGCGGCCGGGAACGTCGGCGGCGCGACCTTCGCGTAGGCATTCCGGTACCAGTAATACGACCGCTTCGGAATACGGAAGTTGTCGATGATGCCCGAGTTGACGTACGTCGTGCCCATCTGGCTGCTGTAGTCGAACATGCACCACCGGGAGATGCCGCTGCGCCAGGCCGGCTGAGCGGCCATTCCGTTGGACACGGTCAGGTTCCCCCAGCCCGGATCGTAGCTGCCCGGCCGGGTCGAGCTCACGTTGGCGCCGTACTCGGACACCATGTTGGGAATGCCCGGGTTGTCGTACCCCGTGCCGTCGCCGTTGTAACCGGCCACGTCGCCCAGCGTGCCAGGCTCGATGCCGCCCACCTTCGACTGCGCGCCGCCGATCGCGGCGGGTCGTCCCGCCGGCAGAGGGTCCAGCTGGTGAGTCAAGGCCACCGACTTCTTGAGCAGCGCGACCACCCGGTCGGCCGGACCGCTGCCGTTGAAGAAGTCCTCGTTGCCCATGCTCCACACGATGATGCTCGGGTGATTGCGATGAATGCGGATCATCTCGGTGAGGCTCGCGAGAACGTTGGCGTCGTACTTGTCGGCGTCCCCGGAGCTACTCGGGTAGGAGCCGCTGTAGGACCAGCCGCCGGGGCCACCGCCGAAGCCGCCCCAGAAGCAGTTCTCCGACCAGAACAGGATTCCCAGCTGGTCGCAGGCGTCTGCAAAGGCGGGCGCCTTCGGGTAGTGCGACCCGCGAATGAAGTTCATGCCCGCGTCCTTGACCATTTTGACGTCGCGATACAGCGCCGCGTCGGACACCCCGATCCCCCAGCCCGCGTGGTCCTGATGAACGTTCCCGCCCTGGATCCAGTAGTGCGAACCATTCAGCGAGAACCCTTGGCTAGCCGACCAGCTGAACCAACGGAACCCGAACGGCGTGGTGAACGTGTCCACGGTCCCGCTGGCGTCCGACAGATACGACAGCGCCTTGTACATGGTCGGGTGATCGGGGTGCCACAGCGCGGGGCTGGTGATGGCCGGCGTGGTCTGGTCGAAGGTCACCGTCTGCTTCGCGTCGATCATCTGCTGAGACGTGACGGTGGCGACCACCTTGCCGTCCTTGTCGACGATGTCCGTCCGCAGCGTGGCGCTGACCGCCGCCGCGCGGTTGTTCTGCACCTCCGTCTTGATCGACACGGTGCTGGACGCTCCCGCATTCGTCGCCAGCGTGGGCGTCGTGACCCACGTGCCGTACCAGGTGACGTGCAGTGGGTCCGTGACGACGACAAAGACGTCGCGATAGAGGCCCCCCTGGAACGTGTGATCGCCCGTGATGGGCGGGAGCTGAGCGTTCCAGTTGTTGTTCAACCGAACAGCCACGACATTGTCGCCGGCCTGGATGGCCGACGTGACGTCGATCGAGAAGCCGTTGTAGCCGCCGATGTGCTGTCCCACCGCCTTGCCGTTGACGTAGATTTGCGCCTGGTCGAAAGCGGCCTGGAACTCGAGAAACACGTTCTTGCCTGACCACGTCGCGGGAACGGTGAAGTGCTTCCGGTACCAGCCGTAGCCGGCGTAGAACTTCGCGTTCAGGAAGGTGGGGAGATTGAACGAGTGCGGCAGGCCGATGTCGCTCCACGACGAATCGTCGAACGCGGTCGCGTCGGCGCCAGTGACATCGGCTCTCTTGAACTTCCATGATTGATTGAAGTTCTGGATCAGGCGGGGACCATCAGGCTGGCCGCCGTCGGGATTCGACGAGCCACCCGTCCCGGTCTGTCCGCCACCCGACTGAGCTCCACCCGAGCCTCTGCCCGCCGCCCCGGAGACGCCGGTACCGCCGGCTGCGGTTCCGCCGAATCCGGGTGACCCGCCGGCGCCGATGCCGCCGCTGGCGGAACCTCCGCTCCCGGAGGCCATGCTGCCGCCGGCGCCGCCTGTTCCCCCCGAGCTGGACTGTCCGCCGGATGCGGAGCCTCCACCGGTTCCCTTGCCGCAGCCGGCGCCGGGGGAGATCGCGACACCGAGGACCGTGATGGCCAATAGATGGCCAACGCTCGACCAGTTCTTCTTCGCCTGCTTCGCCGTCCGCATGAGAGCCCGCGCCATGGGCCCTTTGTTCCCGGCGGCTTCGAGATTCGTTGGTCAGTTTTTCGCGCGCTCAGTAGGCGCCCAGCTCGGCGATGGCCGGAACGCCCCGCGCCGCGTCTATCACCAGGGCGATGGCGTCCGCCGTGGTTGGATACAGCTGCCAGAGCTGGCGCTCACCGATGACCGTGCCGGCCAGCGGCGCGCCCGACGCATCCGTCGGCGTCCGGTTCCAGATCCCGTTCTGCCGGAGCTCGATGTGGTAAGCGGTGGCGCGCTCACCCGACTCGATCGGCTCGCGGATGCTGAGCACCGTGAACGTGATCGGCGCTCTGGGCGTGACCTCCAGCCGGGCCGAGGTCGCCTGGGCAGCGGCGGCCCAGCTGGTGCAGAGGTCGTCGTCCAGCACCCGGGTCGCCTCGAAGCCGGCGCTCGCCCAGGTCGTATCGGCGACGATCGGTTGATTGCGCAGGAGGTTCGTCCGGTAGAGGTCCCCCTGCCAGCTCCCGAACTGTCGCAGCAAGTCGACCTCCTGCGCGTCGAGCAGACCGCTGGTCGCCGGCGAGATGTTGAGCATGAGCGTCGTGTTCCGACCCACCGTCGTGAAATAGATCGATTGCAGCTGGGTCATGGGGATGACCGGACTGGCGGGCATCCAGAACCACAGGCCGGCTGACCGATCCGGAACTTCTGCGTCAGCCGGGTACCAGACATTCGAGGGGCCGCCGTTCGGGACGTCCGCGACGCTCGCCGTCGAGCGGGGGGCCAGGCCCGTCTGATTGCCAATCCACCGAAGGTCGACACCCGACGTGGCGATTTCGGGCCCCATCCAGACCAACGTTTCGGGTTGTAGTTCGTGCGCCAGCCGCGCGATGCCAGCCCAATCGACGCCGTCGGGCGCGTGATTGCCGGGGAACTTGATCTCGGCGATGGGGCCATAGTTCGACAGCAGCTCGGTCAGCTGGTTGCGCAGGTACGTTTCGTATCCGTCGCCCGTGCTCGGAAAGTTTTCGTCCCACGGCGACAGGTACAGCCCCACGCGCAGTCCTGCTTCGCGCGCGGCGTCCGTGAATTCCCTCACCAGGTCCCCCTTCCCGCCTCTCCAGGGGCTGGCTTTCACCGAGTAGTCGGTATAGGCGGAGGGCCACAGACAGAACCCGTCGTAGTGCTTGGCGACCAGAACAACCTGGTGAAAGCCGGCGCTCGCCAGCGCGGTCGCCCATTGGTGTGCGTCGAAGCTGGTCGGATTGAACTCCGAGGCTGGAGCGCCGGGGCTTTGGTCGTAGGTGGCGAGGCCAAAATGAACCCAGGCCATGAGCTCGTATCGCTGAAACTCCCGTTGCTGCGCGCTGGGAAGCGGTGCAACTGCGGGCGGACCGTCGGCTGGGGCGGGACACCGCCGCGCGCCGATGACCACGCGATCACCGGTGCACGCCCCCAAGGTGAGAACCAGCGCGCCCGCGGCCAGGCACAGGCGTTGGACGGCTCGCTTGCTCGTCAGCGCGCGCAGGCCGATCTCACGCGGATCGCGAGGGGGGATTCGGGAGAGCTCCGCAGGAACTCAGCGGCGCGCGCGCGCGCTTGCGACCCCGGCTGCCACTGGCAGAGGGCAATCGCTGACAGCGCGCTCCGCTCTTGCGCGAGCATTCCCCCGCCTCCCTGGCGGTCGAACTCGTCCAGCCGACGGTAGGCGCTTGCCGGGCGGCCCGCACGCAGATCGTCGCGCGCATCGCGCAGAGCTCGCAGCTCCGGCTCTGGATCCCGCGGAACGAGAACCGTCGCGGCCCGTGTCGGGTTCTCGCCGTCGCTCGAGTCGACCGCTGCGGAACTGCCGGGGGCGGTCATCACTTCCGGCGTCACCGCCGCGCGCCGCTCCACGACGCTAGCAGGAGCGGCAACGGCGACCTTTCGCGATGCCGACGCCGCCCTGGCGGGAGCGGCAACCACCGCCCGCGATGCCCGCGGGACCCGCCCCGGCACGGTGGCCGGAGCGGCGACCGCCGGTCCCTCTGCCGGGCCCAGCGCCGGCGCAACGACGTCCGTCACCGCGTAGACGGAGCTGGCCGTCGGGTTCGAGAGAGCTCGCGCTCGCAGCGCCCGCACCGAAACCGACACGACCCCCGTCAGGGCGGTCACCGAGAGGGCTAGCACGGCGACCTTGGACGCCAGGGACACGCCCGCGGCCTTCGCGGTGAGCTTCGCGGCGACCGCGGTGGTCGCGGTGGTCGCGCCCAGAGCCGCCACCCGCAGCATCACGTTGTGCTTCATTCGCTTTCGGTCGGCGGGCGTCAACGTCCTGTCCGATCGATGCGCGTCCACCAGCTCGCGAGCAGCAGGGCTGAGATCTTTCATGATTCGCGCCTTCCCAGTTCCCGCGCCTGAAAGCGCGCCAACGCCTTTTCGAAGCCTTGCCGAGCCGCGCGCAATCGCGTCGCGACCGTGTTGGCGTTTGCCCCGACGATCTCGCCGATCTCGGACAGCGTCATCTGTTCCAGCTCCGCCAGCACGAAGACCAGCCGCTTCGGCTCGTCCAGCCGCGCCAGCACCCGGTCGAGGGCGTCGTAGCGTTCCATGCGTTCGACCTCGCTGGCCGGCCCGTTTTCCCGCCGGTCGGCCAGGGCATCGATCTCCGTCCCCTTCGCCGTGGCGCGATCCCCGGGCTTGCGGACGTGCGTTCGAAAATAGTGCTGAACGAAATGGACCGCGATGCTGAAGACCCAGGTCTTGAGCTGCGCCCGCCCCTCGAATTTGTCGAGCCGGCGATGCACCGCGACGAACACTTCCTGCACCACGTCTTCGGCGTCCGATAGGGGCACGCCCATCCGGCGGACGACGTTCCACACGTAATCGACCGTGCGCTCGTAGATCTCGTCGAAGTCAGCCACGCCCGGCCTTGCGCTCGCGTCGTGCGCTGGCGGGGCGGTGTTCCTGGCTGGAGACGGCATCAGAGACTTCGTTCCCGGGGCAGCCAGGATTCTTTCATCAAAATTGCCATGAAAGGTCGATCAACGCCCGACCTCCCAGGGGGGGAGCCTTGAAGATGACCCCGGGGATCTCATCGAACACATAGTCGGGGCGATACAGGGACGCCAGGGCATCCACCTCTACCAACGTCCGCAGGTGCTTGGACACCATCAGCGCGGCGAACACGCCGGCGCCCACAGCTAACGTTGGAGTATCTTTGGCGAATCCGGCCGTGGCACCGTACCCGGTCGCGGAGACTCGCCCCCCCTCCGCCACGGCGCACGGTCCAAACGTCAGCTCGGCTCGTCGACCGACGTCGACGCAACCGGTCAGTGACGCCGCGGCCACGTTGAATCGGCCGGCGGCGCCGGAAGGCAGCGAGGCGACCTGATCGCGCCGCAGCCCGTAGCTCGACCGCAACTCTGCGTGCCACCGCGCGCCGGCCAGCCCGACGCCGAGGCCCACGCCGACGTCCGCGCCGGGCAATGTGCCGACGCGCCCTTGTGAGTAGACGCTGGCGAGGATGTGCAGCGGTGGGCTCTTGCTCACCGGCGCCTGGGGAACCCGCGGCGGCGCAGCCGCAGACACCTGACCGCCGGCAGCCGCGACGTCCGGATCGATCGACAGGGCGATGATCAGGACGACGGCGTCCGCCGCCGCCCGGCACGAGGGCGATTCGAGCCTGCGCCGCCCGACTCGCCCCGCATGCAGGGTGGTCAGCTCCGCGGACCAGGGCGGGCCCCCCGACACGGTGACATCCGCCCGCAGATCGCTCCCATCGCGAAGCCGAAGGTCGCCCCCCACCAGCCGCGCAATGTCCGCCTCGACCTCCCCTTGCGACGGGCACCCCTCGGGGGCAGACCACGCAAAGATGAACGCCCCCGAGTCCTCCGCCCAGGCTCGCCCAGTCGGCCCAACCCCCGCGCAGCAGACGGCAGTGGTGACGCCGAGGACGATATCTCGCAGCCTTGGCCTGCGTCTGACGAAGCGGTTCATCCCCGGGATCCCAGGGTACCGCCTCCGACGCGTAGAGCCCGACCGTTTTCTGTCAGCGACTAGAGCGTTTGTCGAGGACCGGGCACCAGGGTGACCGTTACAGTCGTCCCCGCGTTGCGGTCGACCTCGGCGGTCGCGGCCCCGCCGTGGGCGGCTGCTAACTGCCCAGTCAGCCACATCCCGAGATCCATCTTGCCCGTCCGGTCACCCGGGACGGTGAGACGCTGCCGGAACATTCGGGACAGCTCGCGTGAAGACATGCCGCCTCCGTCCCGGACTGTGATCACCAAGTTGCGACCAGACCTGGCGACCCTCATGGAGATCGGAGGTCTTCGGTGTCGAATCGCGTTGGAAAGCAGATTGTGGACGATCTCCTGGAGCGCGCTGCGATCCCACCAATCGACCAAATCCTCCCCGGACAATTCGAGAGCCACGTCTGCCGGGGTGGCGATCAGAGTCTTGGCCATTGCCTCGGCAGCCACTGGGCCTGCGTCGATCAGGGCAGGCACGACGACGAGGCGTCCCAGGCTATGGTAATCGACGAGATTGCCGAGCAATCGATTGACCCGCAGCATTTCATCGCGGGCGTTGGCCAACCCGTCGCGTAACTCCTGATCGATTCCGGAGCCGAGCTCGTCGATCAAATGCATGTACAGCAACGCCGTGGCCAGCGGCGAGCGGATGTGATGGGCGAGGGAAGCGGCGAGGCGCTCGGCCGATCGCGGTTTCATGTGCTTCCGCCGCCATGCCCGACACCACGGTCCAGCGCCGCGGAAAGAACCGCCGGAGGAATCGGCTTGACCAGGTGGACGGCGAAGCCGGCCTGAAGCGACCGATCTCGGTCTGCGCTCGTTCCGTGCCCCGACATGGCCACCAGATGACAGAGCAGCCCGTCGGCTCGGATACGGCGAGCGACCTCCAACCCATCCAGCTGGGGCAAACCGATATCGATGAGCGCGACCGCGGGCTGGGCGCTGCGAACCAGCTCCAGCGCTGTCAGCCCATCGGACGCCGCGAGGACCTCCCAACCAAAGCGCCGCAGGAAGCTGCGTATGGCAGCCGTCATTCCGGGGCTGTCATCTGCGACCACTACGCGCCTCACAACGCGATCACTATGCGACGCGCAGCGACACGCGGGCAAGTATCTCGCGGCTATTTCGACCTTGCGACGCGGGTCAGCTGGTCGAGGAGATCGCGGTCCTTGAAAGGTTTCCGGATGAAGAAGTCGGCCCCCGCATTCCGCGCTTCGCTTTCGTCGTCCCGAAAGGCGCCCGCCGTGAGCGCCCCGACGATGGCTGGCGACCCGGTCGCCCTCACTCGCCGCATCACCTCGATCCCGTTCATGCCGGGCATGCGCAGGTCCACGAGGATGACGTCTGGACGCCATTGGGCCTCGATCAAGAGCGCGGTCGGTCCATCCGTAGCGGTGCGCGTTTCGAAGGCGTTCCTCTCCAGCAGCGCCGCTATGGCATGCCGGATCGCGTCCACGTCGTCGACGACGAGCACCTTCGCTCGCGTTGGCGGGAGCGACTCGAACGAGCTCAGCGGCCCGGATGGCTGACGCGCTTGCGCGGCGGTTCCTCGTTTCGCAACGAAGGTCAGCTTGAACCGACTACCGACGTCGAGCCGACTGTCGACGGTGATGTCGCCTCCCATCAATCGCGCGTACGCGAGACTGATCGTCAGGCCGAGGCCGGTCCCACCGCTGTTCGCCCCGCCCTCCAATTGCTCAAAAGGCCGGAATATCCGCGCCAGGTCCTGCCGGCCGATGCCCTTGCCGGTATCCTCGACAACAACTTCGACGACCCCCACTGGTTCCGCTCCCACACGCCAGTCGGCCGTCACGGACACAGAGCCCGGGCGCGTGAACTTGATGGCGTTGCTCACCAGGTTGATGATGATCTGTTTGACCTTTCCGCCATCGCCCAGGAGGACTGCGGGTAGTTCGGGGCCGCGCTCGACACGCAAGTTCGTGCCATTGACGGCGGCCTGACCGATGAACATGTGAGCCACGTCGTCGAGCACCGCACTGAGGTCGAACGGCTCTTCGACCAGCGTTACACGTCCCGCCTCGACGGTGGACATATCCAGCACGTTGTTAATGAGCGTCGCAAGATGCTCGCCGCTGCTCTGAATGCTTTCGATACAGCTCAGTTGCTCGGCACTCAGGGGTCTTTCACAGTCGAGAGCTGCCGCATTCAACAGCATCACCTGCAAAGGGCTACGGATCTCGTGGGACATGTGGGTGAGAAACCAGCTCTTCGCCTGACTTGCCCGCTCGGCCTCTTCTTTGGCTTGGCGCAGCTCGCGCGTTCGCGTAGCCACGAGCTCTTCGAGCTTCTCCCGATACGCGCGCACCTCGGTGACGTCCTGAATCTGAGCGATGAGCTGAATAGGCTGGCCCCGGTGATCGGGAACGACGGAGAGGACCAGCAGCGCCCAAAGAGGGTCGGCGTCGGTCCGGACCAGCCGCGTCTCGACGGCGTACGTTCGGAGCTCGCCCCGGAGGAGCCGCGCGGCCTGCGTCTCGATCGAGCCTCCGTCGTCGGGCAGAAATATGTCGTAGACGCGACGCCCGCAGAGCACGTCGGCAGTCGACTTGACAGTTTGGCAGAAGGTACGATTGACCCGGAGAAGACGGCCATCTACGGCGACCAGAGCCTTCCCGATCGGCGAAAAATCGAACACGGCCTCGAACTGCCTCTTTGTGGCGACGACGCGAGCACCGCGCGCCGCGTAGGCGCGGGATAGATGAACGGCGGCGCACACCACGAATAGCGCGTGCGGCAGGGCGCCCGAATAAGGCGCGCGGACATGAGCGAAGTCGACGAGGAATCCGAGCAGCGCCCCGGCCAGATACACCGCCGTGCCGAACGCGACGAAGATCCCACCGACGTGGTCGCGCCGCCAAATTTTGCGCGCCACGAAGAATCCATATCCTTCAACGACGAGAACCAACGCGTACAGAATCGCGAGCGACGTGCCGGGGGGCGTGCGGACCGCCAATAGACCGGTCCCCCCGCCAGGCAGCGACATCGTCCGCAGTTCGAGAACTGTTCCACGCAGCGGCGCCCACTGGTTCAGAACGGCCAAGAACACCAGTGCTGCTGCCACGATGGCGCGGAACAATCGGTCGCGACGTTCGCCTAGCTCCGTGAAGAATTGCAGGAGGAGTACATGGAGGAGCACGCCGATCGTGACGAACCTGTTCAGCGTCCTTTGAGCCGCGGCGATCGTCGTTGCTTCGAAGAACGAGCTGATTGCCAGACAGAATGCCGTGTACGCGACGCACTGGACTGAGAACACCAAGAAGACCCGCTCGCGGCGCGAGAATCCCCAATACAGGCCGTAGTGGATCGCGGCGCAGGCGAAGAAGCCTGCGACGAATGTATTCATCCAGACGAGTGCGTTCATGGCAGACGAGCGAGGCGAACGTTACCCGTCTAGCGCTCAGTCGAGGCTCGAATTCGGCTGTTGCACCGCATTCCGTCTGCCCATGCTTGGGCTGACCGCGCTGCGCCACGCCGCTACCAGGGCGAGTCAGCGCGAGCGCGCCGGGAACGGGTCGCGCTTGCCGTCGGCGGCGACGTTCAAGATCGTCGACGCGACGACGGCGCCAGGCCTCACGCTCACGGCGATCGACGTCACCGCATTGGTCGCCGGATCGGCCAGCCAGAGCGGGGGCGGCGGTCCCGAGGATCAACCCGACGACCAGGACCAACGCGCGCCATGCCGCAGTCGTCCTGGAGAACACGGCCTCGGCGTTACGGCGGCGACCGTCTGGCAATCACTGCGGGACGACCTGCGAGTGAACGCGCGAGCGAGCGAGGGTCAGTCGACCCTCGACGAACGTGCGCGCCTCCGCCAGCGAGAAGCACACGTGGGCGGCCCCGTCGACGGTCAGCTTCTGGGAGCTCTCGTGCGCGTCGGCCTGTACTCCCGGCCGGATGACCAAGATCGGCGTGTTTGGAAGCTTCGCGCGCAGGCGCCGGCAGATGTAGCGCGCCTGGGCCAGGCCGCCAGGCGGGACGGAGACGACGCAGGCGAGATCCGGAACCGACCGAAGAGCTGCTTCCCCTTCGCCCGCGGTCACGTCCACGTTCAGGTACGCGGAGCCGACAGACTCCAGCTGCACGCTGTCCGGATCGAAGAGCTGCGCCAACATTTCCCAGATGGTTTCGTCCGTCACGGTCCGCGCCGAAACCCCGACGACGCGCTGGATGCGCCGCCCTTCGACCGGGGGCGCGGTTGCGCGGGCCTCGCAAAGCGCGTCTGGGGGGGCGTCCGCCAGGGCTCGGATGGTCCTCACCACATGCTGGTGGTCGGATTCACTGATCTCGTGGCGGGCGCGATCGCGGTCCGCCAGCAGCAACGCGGGCACGATGACCTCGTCGAACACGGCGGCTCGGCTCTTTTCATTGAACCGCTTCGCGAGGAGCTCCTCCGCCTCTTCCTCGTCGCCGGACACCAACCGGTGATAAAGGACCAGCTGGTCCTCCAGCGCCGGTTGATCGTCCAGCAGAACAGCCAGACGGGAGAGGCGAGGGACGTGTTTGCCAAGCACAGCCAGGCAGACGGTCAGGGGGGTCGAGAGCACGAGCCCGACGGGCCCCCACAGCCATGACCAGAAGATGGCCGACACCAACATCGCCATCGACGAAACGCCGGTCTTGGCGCCGATGACGATGGGCTCGACACCGTACGCGGCCAGAACGTCGAGGCCGAGGAACAGTCCCAGGGTCGCCAACATTTGCCACCAGCCCGGGAACTGGGCGAACGCCAGCGCTGCAGGGATCACCATCGCAAAGAGGGTGCCCACGAAGGGCACGAAGCGCAGGACCGCGGCCACGAACCCCCACAAAGGCGCGTACGGAATCCCGATGCCGAAAAGGCCCGCCGCCACCGCGACGCCAAACCCACCGTTGATGACGGACTGCTGAACCAGAAACTGGCCGACACGATGGCCGGCTTCGTCCAGCGCGCGGGTCGTGAGCGTCACGTGCGCCCGCCCGATGAGGAGAATGAATCGGTCTCGCAAGTCCTCGCGCTTCACGAGGAAGAAGATGACCAACACCAGCACGATGCCAGCTCGGGCAAGCGGCTCGATGACCGGAGTGAGAGCGCTCTCGAGTCGCTCGAACGCGGTCGCCTCGGCCGGCACCACCCGCACCGGTCGTGCTGCCTGGTCGGCCCCCACCTGCTCATCGAGGTTGCGGACGGCGCGGTCGACGCTCTTCGCGAGCGCCCCCAGGCTGCTGCTGTCGCTGCCGCGAAGCGCGATCATCTTGCGCTGGATCGAACCTGAGTACCTGGTCATGTCGGCCGAGAGGCCGACGACCTGCCGCTGGAGCAAGTAGCTGAAGCCACCGACGGCGGCGAGTCCAATCACAACGACGACAGCGACTGCTGCGATCCTGCCCACCGCCCGCTCGATCCGACGCACGAGGGGACCAAGGGCGAAGGCGATCACGATCGCCAGCGCCAAGGGCACGAAGATCGCCTGGGCGCGCGAGAGAACGACGACGATCAACACCAACGTCGCCAGCCCGCCCAACGGGCCGGGTCGCTCTTTCGCGGCGGGGGGCGAGATCTGGGGCGCCTGGACTGCCGAAACGAGACTCACGGAGTTCCAGAACGCCCGAGGACCCCGCAGTCGAGCGCGAATCTCACCAGGGCGGACCGAGACGTCAGCCCCAACTTTTCCATCACCCTGGAACGATACGTTTCGACCGACTTCACCCCCAGGCGCAGCTCCTCGGCGATCTGCGTGTTGGTGAAACCCTCGGCGACGCGCCGCATGACCTCCAGCTCGCGACCGGTGAGCTGGCTGGTTCCGGCCCCGCCTTTCGTGTCACTGGCTTTCGACCCCATTGATTGCGACAGCTCCAGCCCCAGCGACGCGTCCATGAAGGTGCGCCATTGCGCGACGGCGCGAATGGCGGCCAGCAACTCCGTGTCGACGGCGCTTTTGACGACGTAGCCGGTGGCGCCCGCGCGCCCGGCGGCGCGGACGTACCCGAGCTCGTCGTGGAACGTGAGAACCACGATCCGCGTCTTCGGACGGACCTGCTTGATGGCCGCGATGGCGGCCAGTCCGCCGCCGTTCGGCATGCTGATGTCCATCAACACGACGTCGGGCTCGGTCTCCTTCACGCCCACCTCGGCGTCCGGACCATTGGCGGCTTCGCCCACGACTTCCATGTCCGGCTGCAGGTTGATGAGCGCGCGAAGCCCGCCCCGCAGGATCCCGTGATCGTCGACGACGAACACCCGAACCGTCATGACGCGCTCGGCTTGGATTCGGGCAGCGGGACGCTGATACAGATCGTCGTCCCGTTCCCCGGCGAGGACTCCAGCGTCATCGACCCGCCAACCAGGTGGGCGCGTTCCCGCATGCCGACCAGACCAAGCCGCCCCGCGGAAAGCGCCGCCGACGCGTCGAAGCCTTTCCCGTCGTCTTCGATCACCAGGCGCACTTCGGTCGGGTTCCGGTAAAGGAGAATGCTCACCGCTTTCGGCGCGGCGTGCTTGACCGCATTCGCCAATGCCTCCTGCGCCATGCGGTATAGCGCGATCTCCAGCGAGTCGGGCAGCCGCGGCACGCGCCGGCCCGTGGCGTGGACGTCCACGACCAGGTCATGCGTCCGGCTCACCTCGGTGCCGAGGCGATCGAGCGCGTCCTCGAGCCCCAGATCGTCGAGCACACTGGGGCGAAGGCCGCGCGCCATCCGCTGAACGCCTTCCAGTGCGGCCGAGACCAGCACCCTCAGCGTCACGGCCGCGCGCAGCGCCTGACCGAGATCTTGCGACGCCTCGACCGCGCGCAGGCCGACCAGGAGGGACGCCAGCGTCTGCGCCGTATCATCGTGCAGCTCGCGGGCGATGCGCCGGCGTTCCGCCTCTTGCGCGGTGAGCACTTCTTTCAACAACGCGCGAATCGTCTCTTCGGCGTACCTGCGCTCCGTCACGTCGAGAACAGAGTCCAGCGAGGCCGGACGCCCGCTGAACGTGACGGGGAACGAGCTGACCTCGACGTCGATGATCGAGCCGTCCTTCCGTCGATGGTGGCGAACCGAACCCGGTCCGGCGGCGGCGCCCGCGGCCCCGTAGCCGGGCTTATCAGCGACGAGATCGTCGATCGTCAATTTGAGAAACTCGTCGCGTGAATAGCCGTAGTGCGCCAGCGCTGCCCGGTTGACGTCCACGAGGTCTGCCACGTCGAGCACCCACATCGGGTCGCGATTGTCCTCGAAGACGCGACGGCAATCCGCTTGTGCGTCCGACCATCCTGCCGCGATCCCATTCACCGTCATCTTCACGAGCCCTGAAGCACTATGGGCGCTTTGAGCGAGGGCATCACAACATTCGGCGGCGACCCGAAAGCGTCGCCCATTTCGTCTTCCAAATAGGCGCGGATCCTCTGCTTGAGCCGCTCCTCGACCTGGCGCGTTCGTTCACGCGACACGCCGAACTTGCCCGCCATCTGCTTCATGGTCAGCGGGTCGTCGCTCAGCAGGCGCCGGCGGAATATCTGGGCCTCGCGCTGCCGCAGCGTCGCACCGAACGCTTTCAGCTTGGCCTGCAACAGCTGAAGGAACTCGGCGTCCTCGACCCGTTCGTCCGGACCACGCAGTGACCGATCGATCAACAGCTCACCGACGGTCGTCACTGGGGATCCTGTCGTTCTCACGGGGGCATCCAGCGAGACCTCGGCCCCCGCAAAATGCTCCGACATCCCGACGAGCTCGCTTTCCTTGACGCGCAGATGCTTGGCCAGGTTCCTGGGCGTCGGCTCCGTCCCGGCCCGCTCCAGCTCTTCCCGCCCCTTGCGCAACCCGAAGAACAGCTTGCGCTGCGGCAGCGTCGTCCCGACCTTGACGAGCCGCCAGTTGTCCATCGTGAACTTCAACATGCACGCGCGAATCCACCAGACAGCGTAACTGCAGAACTTGATGCCGCGGCTGGGATCGTACTTCTCGACGGCGCGGAGAAGCCCCCAGTTACCTTCTTGAACGATGTCGGCCAGGTCGTCGTTCGATCGGCAGTAGTGGTGCGCCAGCGCCACCACCATCCGCATGTTCGCCACGACCAGCCGCTGCGCCAGCGCGGGATCCCTCGTCTTCACGTACTCGAGGGCGCACCGATGTTCCTCGTCGCGCGACATCGGCTCGCAGCGCCGAACGTCGAACTGCGTCCGGCGCTTCGCGGTCGACGTCAATTGGCCTTCGGGTGGGACTTGCTCACGACGATCTCGACGCGCCGATTGTTGGCGCGCCCTTCGGCGCTGGAGTTGTCGGCGACGGGACGGTCGGCCCCTTTGCCAGTCGCCGCGACCTGCTCAGAAGGGAATCCCCGCCCGATCAAGTAGGTCCGCACGGACTCGGCGCGCTGCTGCGAGAGCTCCAGGTTGCGCGACTGCGAGCCTTTCGAATCCGTATAACCTTCGATGCTGATGGGCGCTCCATTGGCAATGAGGGCGACGGCGACTTCGTCCAGCCGCGTCTCGGCGCCCGGCAACAGCTTGGCGTCGTTCGACCGGAAGAGGACGTTGCCCGACAGCGTGATCACCCGGCCGCGCTCCTCGTCCTTGGCGGCCAGCTTGGCCAGCGCATCGTTGGCTTCCGTCGCCTTCTGGTCGGAGGCCAGTGCCCTCTGTTCCGAAGCGGCGGCCTTGATGTCGGCGTCCTGGCGCGCGGCGTGCTCGACCGCGACCTGCTGGGTTTGCTCCGCCTGGCCGCGCTTCGCGTCAGTGAGCTGCTTGCGCGTGTCGACCAGCGCCGCCTGGGTCCGCTTCGCGCTCTCGGCCTGCTTCTCCTGATTGTCCTGGTTCGCCTTCGCGAGCGCCTGGGCGCCCAGGACCGTTCTGGCCTGCACCTCGACGATCTGGATCGTCCGGTCGGCGATGTACGCGAGGTCGGCCGTCTTCGACCCCTCGTCTCGCGCAACGTACGATGCTTCCGCCTCGTCCAGAATGAGCTTGGCCTTGTGAAGATCGGCGGGCAGCAATTGAACGGCAGGGCCGCTGCTGGCGCGCGCATATGAGGTCCGCGCGGTCACCAACTCGACAGGGACGGCGTGAGCGCAGGCGAGGCCACCCACCGCCATCACGCCCAGGAGCCACAGCGAAGGAGACCGACCGGCTTTTGAAGTTGTCATCGACATGTCCTCGTTACTTGTTCTGCTGAAGCGATTCGTTGAGCGTCTTGAACTTGGTCAACGCCGCTTGCGTCTCCAGCGTCTGAGTGTTTTCGCGGGTCAGCGCCAGCGAGAGATCCGCGTCGGCGCGGGCGCGCAGCAACAGCCGGGTCGCCTCCGGCCGATCGTCGGCCTTGGTCAGGTGCCGAGAATGCTCGAACTGCTCTTTTGCCAGCTCCAGATGAAGAGCGGCTTCAGGGCTGTGCGCGGCCCCGACCTCTTCGGCGGCACGGATCGCTCCCGCGCTGTCCTCGGCGCCCAAGCTGGGCACCGCGACGACGGGGCCACTCTGGGTCGTGGCGCAGCCGCCCTGAAGCAAGATTGCGACGATGGGTATGCAGAACCGCGATGTCATCGCGACAACATGCGCCGTCTGACCAGCGACGTCGTCGGGGAACCCCCCGGGGCGCTTGTAGTGGTTCTCCCGATCAGGGTGCTTTACGCTGCCTGCGGAAGTCGGCCACGCAGCTATCACAGATTTCCAGGCCGGACTCCTCCGCTTCGCCCATGGTTCGGTAGATGGGTTCGCGGGTGGCGCCGCAATAGGCCCCGGGCCAGGGGGGCGTCTCCGCGGCGAGAACGGTGCCCGACACGGGAGCGCTGCGTCCAACTTTCGGGACCCGGAGATGTGCGAGGGACATGGTATTCAGCCTACGTGCAAGCTGGCAATCGACCAACATTATCGCGGCGGGCGGCCTAGCTCGGGACGGCGAGAACCGGAAGGGCCTATGGTTCTAGCCAGTGGCGACGAACAAAGAGAGCGATTGGGGACCGGCCGCGCTCGGGCTGACGGAGCGTGGATACGTCGTGTTGCCCGGAGCGATGCCCGACGAGGGTTGGCAAAGCCTGCGGGCGGAGGCCGAGCAACTGCTGGCTGTCGGCGCCTTCGCCGCGGCGCGGGTCGGTCGTGGTGACGGTGACGGCGCGCTGAGAGAGAGCGCGGTCCGCGGCGGTTCTGTCTGCTGGCTCGATGCGAGCATGCCCGTCGGAACGATGTTCATGCGCTGGATGGACGGACTGAGGGTCTCGCTCAACCACGGCCTTTTCCTCGGGCTCGAGTCGTTCGAGGCCCACTACGCCCACTACCCAATCGGCGCTTCTTACGGCACCCACGTCGATCGGCACCGCCGGACGAACACGAGGATCGTCTCGGCAGTCATCTATCTCAACCCAGATTGGCCCGCAGACGCCGGCGGCGAGCTCGTCATCAGTGACGACCTCGGTACCGCCCGAATGACAGTTGCGCCGCAGGGCGGAACACTCGTGCTGTTCATGAGCGACGGCACTCCACACGAGGCGAAGAAAGCCACACGCGAGCGTTGGAGCATCGCCGGATGGTTCCGAACGCGAGATTGAGCGCTGGGGTCGGCCGAGCGGCCCGACCCCAGCTGGATGGCTGATCTAGAAGTCGCCGCCCACGCCGGCGCCACTCGCGTCGCCACCGCCAGATTACTTTTTGGGTCGTTCGGCGATGAGTGCCTCGGTCGAAAGCATCAGCGATGCGACCGACGCGGCGTTCTGCAGCGCCGCGCGCACGACCTTCGTGGGGTCGATGACGCCCGCCTTGACCAGGTCCTCGTACTCCTCGGTGGCGGCGTTGAAGCCGAAGGCGCCTTTGCCGTTCTTGACCTTGTCCACGACGATTGAGCCGTCGACGCCCGCATTCGCGGCGATCTGGCGCATCGGCTCTTCGACGGCGCGCCGAATGATTTTGACGCCGTACTGACGGTCGTCGTCGAACTTGAGCCCGTCCAAAGCCGGCAACGCCCGGATCAGCGCGACGCCGCCGCCCGGAACGATCCCCTCTTCGACGGCCGCGCGCGTCGCGTGTAAGGCATCTTCGACTCTGGCCTTCTTTTCCTT
>JBJMQQ010000186.1:0-7695 GCA_045802645.1 Polyangia bacterium | reverse complement strand
TGCTGTCGGGCAACCGCAAGCCTGAGCTGCGCACCGCAGCAGCGGCGGCGCTGGTACGGCACATTCAACATTACGGATCGGTGCTGACGCCGGGTCAGGTATCCCGGATCTACGAGCTGATGTCCGCCGCCGAGACGGCCGCGCCGCTGCGAACGCAGTTGGCAGCGGTTCTGGGCGCGATGAACCCATCGCCGGCCGAGAGCGGCGGGCGGTTGCTGCGCTTCCAGCCGGCCCCGCCAGCGCCGCCGGCCCCACCGGCCCCGCCGGTGAAGAAGTAGTAATCGGCGCTGTACGGGACGCTGACCTGGCTGTTGACCGTCCCGCTGTTGCACCCGCCGGCCGCCGGTTGGAGGCCGCCCGACGTGTTCAACCGCTGGACGTACGTCACGCCGGCGAACGGGCCCGTGGTGGTGCTGGTCGTGACCTTCAACAGCAGCAAGGGGATGGCCCCCGCATTCGTCGAATCGGCCTGCGCCAGCTTCATCCCGGTGATCGTGCCGCCGCCGCTGGTCCAGCTGGGACCTGCCTGGTGCGTCCCGACCTCGGTGCAGCTGGCGTCATACAGCTTCGCGTCGGGCGCGACAGTCCAGCTGTACACGACCGGGGTGGCACCGCCCGCGCCGCCGGCCCCGCCGCTCGTGGTGCAGGTATAGACCTGGGATCCGATTCCCCGGTCATGCACCTTGACGGTCGCGCCGCTCGGCACGTCGATCGCTGAATCGTGGGTGGGCGGATTCAACCACGCCGCGCCGCCGAGGCCCGCCGATATGCAGGCCACACCGCCGGCACCGCCGGCACCGCCAGCCATTCCGCCAGCCATCCCGCCCGCACCCGCTGCGCCCGCCGCGCCACCGGCGCCACCCGCCGGATGCCCGCCGCCGCCCGCCGCGCCGGCGACGCCACTAGCTCCACCACCGCCCGCATGACCCCCAGCCGCGCCCGCCGCGCCACCGGCGCCCGCGTGACCGCCTGCGCCACCGCCCGCATGACCCCCGACGCCCGTTTGACCCGCACCGCCCGCGTGCCCCCCGCCGCCCGCCGAGCCACCCGTACCGACCACTCCGCCACCACCCGTCACCGTCCCGCCGGCTGCTCCGCCGGTGCCGTTCGAGCCGGCTGCGCCCACGCCGCCCGTCCCCGTGGTGCCGCCTGTCGAGGCGCCGCCCGTCCCCGTCGTCCCGCCCGTGTGGGTCGCGCCGCCGCTCCCGCCGCCCTTACCGCCCGTGCCCTTACCGCCGCTGCCCCCCGTCGCTTCGCTCCCGCCGCCGTCCGATCCGCAACCGGCCGCAATCAACAGTGCCGCCAGCATCCCGCATCTCAAAGTGGTCGTCGTCATGGCTCCTCCGCCTGTCGGGAGGCATAACGCGGATATTCCGAAATGTTTCTGTGATTCGTTAAGAATCTTTCATTTTCCGGTCATCCAGCATTCCGGAGGCCGGCGGCGATGCCAAGGATCGACATCATGAGCGCCCGTTCCAGCCGCGGCCGATCGGGGGCGTCGGGCGGGGCGGTCCGATACCGCTGCAAAAGCTCGACTTGCAGATGGCTGATGGGGTCGATGTACGGGTCGCGCAGCTCGATCTGCCGCGCCAGCATCGGGTGCCGCGACAGCAGCGGCCCCTCGAACGTCTCTTCCAGGGCCGCCTTGGCCCGGGCGTGCGCGTCCGCCAGCATCGGAAAGAACCGCTCACCCAGCTTGGGGTCGACCAGCCGCAGGTAAAGGCGGGTGACCTCGGGATCGCCCTTGGCCAGCGCGGTCGCGGCGCTGTCCAGCGTCGTTGCGAAGAAGGGCCAGCCCTTGAACAGCTGCCGCCGCAGCGCCAGCGGGATCGTCTGCAGCCCCTCGGCCACCCCGAAGAAGGCCGGCAGCGGCAGCCGGACCTGGCTCCACGACATCACCCACGGGATCGCGCGTAAATCCGAGATCACGCGGACGCGCCCGGAACGGTAGACAGGCCGGCTCGCGATCTTCAGCGCGCCGATCTCCCGGATCGGCGTCAGCTGCTCGTAGAACTCGAAGAAGCCCGGCTGGGTGAAGAGCGCGCGGTACGCAGCGGCGGAGTCGCGCGCCGCCAGCTCCAGCGCGTCGCGCCAGCTGGGGTCCAGTGGGGGGGCGTTGCCGCGGGCGTCGCGCGCCGCCGCCTGTCCCAGGTGGTACAGCAGCTGCTCCAGGTTCCGGTACGCCAGGTCCGGCTGGCTGTAGCGGTCCGCCAGCGCCTCGCCCTGTTCGGTGAGACGCAGCCGCGCGCCCACGGTCCCGGGCGGCAGGCTGGCGATGGCGCGCCCGGCGCTGCCGCCGCCCCGCGCCGTCGACGTCCCGCGCCCGTGAAAGAACCAGACAGGTACGCCCAGTGGGCGGGCCGCGGCCGTGATCGACTCCTGCGCCTTGTAGAGCGCCCAGTTGGCCGCCAGGAACCCCGCGTCCTTGTTCGAGTCGGAGTACCCGATCATGATCTCCAGCCCGCCGCGCCCGCGCACGTGAGCCAGGAACAGCGGGTTGGCGAGCAACCGCGAGACGATCGCCGCACCGCCTTCGAGGTCCGCCAGCGTCTCGAACAGCGGCACGACGTCGAAGGGGAGCGCGCCCGACGGCCGGTAAAGGCCCGCCTCGCGCGCCAGGATCATCACCTCCAGAAGGTCGGACGCGGCGTGGGTCATGCTGACGACGTATGCGCCGCGCGACCGCCAGACTCTGAGCGCGCCCAACGCCACTTCCAGCGCGCGCGTGGCCGGCTTGTGACCGACCGGCGCCAGCGGCCGGGCCGACGCGAGCTCGCGCGTGAGCAGGTCCTCGCGCGCTGGCCGGTCCAGCTTTTCGTACTCGTCGGTGACGCCGCCCACCTTCAGCAGCTCGGCGACGGCGGCCGCGTGCGCGCGCGACTCCTCGCGCAGGTCCAGCGCCACCAGATCCAGCCCGAACACCTGGGCGCGCAGCTCCAGCGGACGCACCTCCGTGCTGGCCGCCTCGGGCAGGCCGATGCGATTGAGCCCGCTGGCGACCGTCTTGATGTCCGCCAGAAAATCGCGCGTCTCGCGGTAAGGCGCGGCCGCCGTGGTGCGCCCATCCAGCGCGCGCAGCTTCTCGCGGATGCCGAAGCAGAGCGCGCGGAAGGGCTCGCCTTGCAGCGCCGGCGGGACCGCGATCCCGGACAGCAGGTCCTCGATCTCGAGCCGCAAGGAAGGCGCCAACCGGACCTGCTGGTCCGACACCGACAGGTCGCGGAGCAACCGTTCCAGCTCGGCGCTGTAAAGCGTGATGGCCTCGCCGCGCGCGAAGTCCTGCGCCCACCGGGTCACGTCCGGCAGCACGTTCGGATTCCCGTCGCGATCACCGCCGATCCAGCTGCGGAAGACGACCGGCGGCGGCAGCGCGGGCCGCACGCCGTAATGCGCTTCGATCGAGCGTTCCATCTCCTCGACCAGGCGCGGGATCACGGACCACAGCACGGTCGGCAAGTACACGAGGCCGCCGCGCGCCTCGTCTTCCACCGTGGGCCGCGCGCTGTGCAGCTCGGACGTACCCCACAAAAGGGCGATGCGCGCCAGCAGCGCGCGCCGGGCCGCGACCTCGTGGCTGCGGGCGCGTCCGTCGGCCGCTGCCGCCACGCGATCCAGGTCGGCCGCGACCTCGGTCAGGTGGTGGCGGACCGTGCGGCGCCGCGTCTCCGTCGGGTGCGCGGTGAACGTCAGGTGCAGCCGCAGCGAGGCGAACAGCGCGATGGCCTCCTCGGCCGACCACCCGTCCTGCTTCAGCGACGCGACCAGCGCCGGAATCGATTGCGGGCGCGGCGCGTCCAGGCTGGCCGTCTCGCGGCTGGCGTTCACGCGCATGCGGTGCCGCTCTTCAGCGGTGTTCGCCAGGTGCAGGTAGACGGAAAACGCGCGAACCAGCCCCTCCGCGTCGCCCAGGGACAGCGCCGCGATGAGCGCCCGCAGCCGGTCGCGCACACCCGCCGCGCCGTTGCGGCGGGCGTCCTTGGTCAGCGCGCGGACCTCCTCTTCGCTGGCAAACAGCGCGTCGCCGGACAGCGTCTTGATGGCGTGTCCCAGGCCGTGCCCCAGCTCGTTGACCTCCGCGCGCAGCACGGAAAAGAGATCCGGGGTCTCGGAAACGGGCAAAACGGCCATGGCACTGGCATGGCATGAACGGCCGAGCCGCACCAGAGTCGGTTTGTAAATTCCGTGTCAGGCTGGAATCGGCAGCCAGGCCGACCCGCGCCGGCGCGGCGGGAAGTGGTCGGGATGCAGCATCTCGGCCAGCAACGCCGGCGTCTCGAACAGCGTCGGGCTGGAGCGGTTGAAGTAGAGATTTCCGTCGGCGGCGTAGGCCCGCCCGTCGCGCACGGCCCGTAGCGCGCGCCACGCGTCGCGCCCGGTCAGCGCCGGCAGCTCGGCGAGCGTGCGGGCCAGGTCGAACCCGCACGGCGCGATGACGACCACGTCCGGATCCGCGGCGGCCAGCGCGTCGAACGGCAGCGCCGCCGAATGCGCGCCGGTGACGCCCAGGACGCAGACGCCTCCGGCCGCCTCGACGATCTCCGGCCCCCAGTTTCCCATCGCGAACAGCGGGTCGATCCATTCCAGGCAGGCGACCCGCGGGTGGGGCAGCGGGGCGGTCTCGCCCGTGATGTGGGCCAGCTGCCCGCGCAAGGACGCGACCAGCGCTTGCCCGGCATCGCGGGCGCCCAGCACGTCGGCGACACGCGCGAAGCCGTCCAGCACGCCGCCGACGGTGCCGCCGCCGCTGTTCAGCGCCACGACCTGCCGGCGCTCGAGGCGGCAGGCCGCCCCCTCGAGGTTCGCGGGGCTGACCGCGCACACCTCGCAGTGCGTCTGCGTCAGGACGAAGTCGGGCGCCAGCGCGGCCAGCGCCGCCTCGTCAATCTCGTAAAGCGGCAGGCCGGCTGCCAGCTTGGCGCGGACGCGGGCGTCGATGTCGGCGCTGCTGCCCGTGATGTCGAACGTCGGCTTGCTCAGCACCGGCAGCGACTTGACCCAGGCCGGGTGGTCGCACTCGTGGGAGCGTCCGACCAGCCGATCGCCGAGCCCCAGCTCGACGACCAGCTCCGTCGCCGACGCCAGCAGCGACACGATGCGCGGCGGCGCCCCGGTCACGCCGGCACCAGATCGGCGAACACGAAGCCGTCCCGCGTGACGACCTCGCCGGAACGGATCGCGATCGGGCCCGCGAACATCGGCCCCTCGTACGCGAAGGTGTGGAACTCGCCGCGTTCGCCGCACGGGTCGACGGTGGCCGGCAGCTCGGCCAGCAGCGCCGCGTCGAAGTCGCGTCCCGCGAATCGCGCGTCCAGGTTGCGCGGGTCGACGCAGGTCAGGCGCGCGCGCAGGCCGCCCGCGATCATCTCGCGCGCCAGCGGCGCGGTCGGGCGTCCCCACAGCGGGAACAGCGGCTTCAACCCCGTCGGCGCCATGCGCTCTTCGCGGTAGCGGCGGATGTCCTCCAGGAACAGATCGCCGAACGCGACCGCTTCGATCCCGTCGCGGCGCGCGCGTTCCAGCGCCGCCGCCATGGCCGCCTCGTACTGGGCGTTGCTGCACGGCCAGGGGATCGGCACGGTCCATAGCGGCAACCCGGCCGCCGCCGCCTGGGCGCGCAGAAGCTCGGTGCGGACGGCGTGCATGGCGACGCGATCGAACGCTTCGTTGATCGTCGTCAACAGACCGACAACTTCGGCCTCACCCGCGGCGCGCAGGACGTGCAGCGACCAGGCGCTGTCCTTGCCGCTGCTCCAGGCAAGCAGGGTCTTCGTCGGAGGCATGGTGTGCGAGTTCTAACCTGGAACCTGCCGCTTCCATCGGATAGAAGGGGGCGCGATGCGGCCTCGCCGCCGGCACCGGACTGTCCCCCTCCTCGCGCTGGTGTCGATGCTCTCGGCCGGCCGGGGCGCTCACGCGCATGGTCCGCGCGACCTTCCGTCGGAGGACAAGTCGGCCCCCCAGGCGCCGGACACGAATCTGGGATTCTCCGAGGAGGCGCTCAGCATCCACTACCAGTTCACGGCGGCAACCCAGTATCACCCGTCGTTTGCGGCCAAATACTCCGGGCAAAACAGCATGTCGCCCCAGTCCGAGAGCGCGACGGCGTTCGTGACGACGCTGTTCCTGGACGGCCGGGCCTGGCGTGGCGCGGAGCTGCTCTTCAACCCCGAGATGAGCGGTGGCACCGGCCTGTCGTCGACCCACGGCGTGGCCGCTTTCCCCGACGGCATCGTGTACCGCGTCGGCGATCCCGCGCCGACCGTGTACATTGCGCGGCTGGCCCTCAGCCAGACCTTCAACCTGGGTGGCGGCAAGGTGGTCAACGCGACGGGACCGAACGAGCTGGCCAGCGTTCGCGATCGTGACGTTCTGGCCGTCACGGTTGGGCGCTTCTCGGTCGTGGACATCGTCGACGGCAACCGTTACGCGAACGACGCCACGACCGAGTTCTTCAACTGGGCGCTCTTCGCCTCGGGCGCCTACGACTACCCCGCGGACACGCGCGGCTACACCTACGGGCTGCTGGCCGATCTCGCCAAAGGGCCCTGGTCGCTACGCGGCGGGATCGCTCTCGAGCCGTACTACGCGAACCTCGCCAAGATGGACTGGCGAGTCACGAAGTCACACGGCCTCATGGCCGAGTACGAACGTCGATACGCGGTGCGCGGCAGGCCGGGCGCCTCCAGTCTCCTCGTGTTCTGGAACACCGCGCGCATGGGGAGCTACGAACAGGTGCTGGCCAACCCCGCCGCGTACGGCAACGACGTCGCCGCCACGCGCGCCGACGGACGGAACAAATACGGGTTCGCCGTCTCGGTCGAGCAGCAGATCACCGACACCATGGGGGCCTTCCTGCGGGCCAGCTGGAACGACGGCCACAACGAATCGTGGGCGTTCACGGAGATCGACCGATCCGTCGCCGTCGGCGTGACCCAGAACGGCCACGCGTGGCGCCGCCCCAACGACATCGTGGGCCTGGGCGTGGTGGCCAGCGGCCTGTCGCCGTGGCACGAGCGTTACCTGGCCGGTGGCGGCTACGGGTTCATCATCGGCGACGGCGCGCTGAACTACGGCGTCGAGGTGATCGCGGACCTCTACTACAAGGTGCAGGTGAACGAGCTCCTATCCGTCTCGGCGATCTACCAGCCGATCTTCAACCCCGGCTACAACCAGGATCGCGGGCCGATTCAGGTGTTTTCGGCGCGGCTGCACGTCGCGTTCTAGCCGGCGAATTTTCGCGCGACGGTGCGGTAGGCGCGGCCCAGTCGGCGCGAAACCGGGTTTTCGGACACTTTCAAGGAAGACGCCACCCGGCGGGCGAGCGCGAACACGGCACAGGCGCGGCGCCGGCGATTGAACCGCATGCGCGCCTCCGCCTGCACGGGCTCGGGGATCGGCAGCGGGCGGGACGGGGCCAGCGCGTAGGCGGCGGCGCGGCCAATCACGGCCTCGCGCGGGCAGGTGGCGAAGAGGGACGTGGGCGCGTCGCCTTGATGGATGACGAACTGCTGCCCGTCCGCCGAGAACACATGCATCACCCGGTGAAGGACGGTGGCTTCGCCGTCATCGGTCAGGATGAGGACGATCTCGCCGGGCAGGATCTCGCCGGCCGCCGGCTCGACCTTGATCTTGGTCCCGCGGTCCAGCGACGGCGTCATGCTGTCGGTGGTGACCTCAATCACGACCGGGAGGCCG
>JBJMQQ010000185.1:0-23065 GCA_045802645.1 Polyangia bacterium | reverse complement strand
ACATTCAGCGCGTGCTCTTCAACGAGATCACGAAGAAGGCCATCCAAGAAGCGATCGGCAAGCCGCTGGAGCTGGACGTCAAAAAGTTCGAGTCGCAGCAGGCGCGGCGCATCCTGGACCGGCTGGTCGGCTACCAGATCAGCCCGGTGCTGTGGACCAAGGTGAAGCGCGGGCTGTCAGCCGGCCGCGTGCAGTCGGTCGCCGTCCGCCTGGTGGCCGAGCGCGAGCAGGAGATCTCGATCTTCAAGCCGCAGGAGTACTGGACCGTCGAGGCGCAGGTCGAAGGCGCCGCGCCGCCGCCGTTCACCGCCAAGTTCTCGAAGCTGGACGGCAAGCGGACGGAGCTGACGAATGAGGGCGCCGCCCGCGAAGTCGTCGACATCATCACCAGCACGCCGCTGGTGGTGGCCGGCGTCGAGCGCAAAGAGCGCCGCAAGAACCCGCCGCCGCCGTTCATCACGTCCAAGCTGCAGCAAGACGCGTCCAGCAAGCTGCGCTTCTCGCCCAAGCGGACCATGGGCCTGGCCCAGCGCCTCTACGAAGGCGTCGAGGTCGGCGACGACGGCCTGGTCGGTCTCATCACGTACATGCGTACGGACTCGACCCGTCTATCCGACGATGCGGTCGGCGACGCCCGCACGTTCATCCGCGACCGCTATGGCGCCAGCTTTCTGCCCGCCGAGCCCGTCGTCTACAAGAGCAAGAAGAGCGCGCAGGACGCCCACGAGGCGATCCGGCCGACGTCGTTGAAGTACGACCCCGAGACCGTCCGCAAGGCCTGGGCCAGCGGCAAGGGTGGCGGGCGCGACGAGCGTGAGAGCGACGACCTGTTGCGGCTCTACACGCTGATCTGGAACCGCTTCGTCGCCTGCCAGATGGTGGCGGCGGTGTTCGATCAGACGTCCATCGACATCAGCGCCGGGCGCGTCGAGCTGCGGGCCAGCGGCCAGGTGATGAAGTTCGCGGGCTTCCTCGAGGTGTACGCCGAGACCGTCGAGGACGCGGCAAACGAGGACGAGACCGGCGCGGCGCTCCCCGACGTTCATCAGGGCGAGCCGCTGAAGCTGCTCGAGAACAAGCCCGAGCAGCACTTCACGCAGCCGCCGCCGCGCTTCTCCGAGGCGACGCTGGTCAAGGAGCTGGAAGAAAAGGGGATCGGCCGCCCGTCGACGTACGCGGCCATCTTGTCGACCGTCCAGGACCGCGGCTACGTCGAGAAGAAAGAGGGTCGCCTGCACCCGACGGAGCTGGGCGTCATGGTGAACGGGCTGCTCGTGAAGAGCTTCCCCGACATCGTCAGCACCGACTTCACGGCCCAGATGGAAGAGCGCCTCGACAAGGTCGAGGAGGGGCAGCAGGACTGGGTGAAGCTGCTCGAGACGTTCTACGCGCCATTCAAGCTCGACCTCGAAAAGGCCAAGGTCGAGATGCGCGACGTGAAGCGCGAAGAGCAGCCGACCGACGAGGTCTGCGAGAAGTGCACGAAGCCGATGGTCATCAAGTGGGGCCGCAACGGCCACTTCCTGGCCTGCTCCGGCTACCCGGATTGTCGCAACACCAAGGAGTACACGCGCAACGCCGACGGCACGCTGAAGGTGGTGCCGACGACGCGGCCGTCCGACCAGATCTGCCCCGCTTGCAGCTCGCCGATGGTGATCAAGCGCGGGCGGTTCGGCGAGTTCCTGGCGTGCTCGCGGTACCCGGACTGCAAGACCACCAGCCCGATCTCGCTGGGCGTGAGTTGCCCCAAGGAAGGGTGCACCGGCTACCTCACGGAGAAGCGCTCGCGCCGCGGCAAGATCTTCTTCGGCTGCTCGAACTACTCGAAGACGGCCTGTGACTTCGTCTCGTGGGATCGTCCGCTTCCGCAGCCCTGCCCGAAGTGCGCCGCGAAGTTCGTGGTCCAGAAAGTCACGAAGTCGGGAACGCGTATCCGCTGCCTGAACGAGGGCTGCGGGTACAGCGCCGATGCGGACATGCCCGAAGCGGGCGAAGCTCCGGCGCCGACGGGCACCGCGTAAATCGCGTCCGGACCGCGCCTCCGGTACGCTGGCGCGATGGATAGACACGTTCGCGGCGCGGCGAGCGCAGCCGGAGTTCTGATGTTGTGGCTGGGCGGCTGTGGCGGCGGTGGCTCGCTGTCTCCGTCGGAGTTTCACGACGCGGCGCTGACGGCCGGTTGCCACCTGTTCGTGCTCTGCGGCGAAATTCCGGACGAGGCGACCTGTCGCGCCACCCAGCAGGAGGAGCCGCACTTTTACGCGTCACTCCCGCGTTTGGTCGCCATCGGACGCGTCCTTTACGACGGTCAGAAGGCCAGCGCTTGCATCGACCAGATCAACGGGCTGTCCAGCTGCAGCCACTCCGTCGTGCGTTCGCCAGCGCTGTTGTCCGCGTGCGACCAGGCGGTGATCGGTAACGTCGCCCCGGGCGGTGATTGCTTCTTCAATGAAGAGTGCGTCGGAGGCGGCACCTGCCAGTCCGCCGCGAACTGCGACTCGTGGACCCAGTGCTGTCCGGGAACCTGTCTCGCCCCCACGCCGACCGTGCGGGCCGGCGGCGATTGCAGCGCGATGCCGGTCGTATGCGCGACGGGAACCACCTGCGTCAACATGTCGGGCCAGAGCTCGTCGACGTGCCAGCCGCTCGTCTCCACCGTCGGCGCCTCATGCGCGTCGGTTGGTTGCGCTGGCACGCTCTACTGTGACCCGGTGACCATGACTTGCCAGAAAGGCGCCGCCCGCGGGGGCGCCTGCAATCCGGTGCTGGACAACGGCGATTGCGACGACCCGCGCGACCGCTGCGATTCGAGCGGCGTGTGTCTGCCGCGGCTGGCGGTCGGCGCGCCGTGCACGGCGGACGGGACATGCGTCGGGTGGGCCACCTGCGACGCGACCCTACACACGTGCGTCGAGCTGCCGGGCCTGGGACAGACGTGCCTTGGAGCCAATGGGCTGCGCTGCCTGGGCGGTGGCTCGTGTGACGCGGCCACGAATACCTGCACGTTGGTCCCCGTGACCGGCTCCTGCGTCTAGCCGGGTGCTCCCAACGTGGCCACGCACTCGAGGTGGCGCGTTTGCGGGAACATGTCGAACGGGCGGATGCGCTGCACGCCGTATCCCGCCGCGGCGAGCGCGGCGATCTCCGGCGCCTGCGTCTCGGGGTTGCACGACACGTAGACGATCGTCCGCGGCCGGAACGCCACCAGCTGTCCCATGAACGCAGCGCCACACCCCTTGCGCGGGGGATCGACGATCACGGCCGTCTGGCTGCCCGGGAACGGGACGTTCGCGAAGATCGCGGCGGCATCGGCCGCCAGGAACGTGCAGTTGCCACGGCCGTTTCGTTCGGCGTTGGCGCGCGCCCAGCCGACGGCGCTGGCGCTGACCTCGACGCCCATCACCTGCTGGAACGCGGGCGCCGCCGCCAGCCCCAGGAGGCCACTGCCGCAATAGGCGTCGACCAGGAAGGGGGCCCCGCCGCGGGCAGCCTCGTCCACCACGTGGGCCACCAGCGCCGGCAGCAAGAACGGGTTGTTCTGGAAGAAGTCGCCGGCCAGGAACTGCAGCGACAGGTCGCCGACCTTCTCCGTGATCACGGCCCGCGGGTCGTCGGTCACGCCCGACGCCGCTTCGCGCACCAGCAGTGTCGCGCCGCGCCGATAGGTGTCCCAGCGCGACAGCACGCGGGCGCGCAGCTGGGCCAGCTCGGCGTTCACGGCGGGCGTGCCCAGCGGGCAGGCCGGCACGTCGATCGTCCGGCGCGGCAGCCCGCTTTCCAGGAACCCAATCGTGGCCGGGCGCCCCGGCCGTGGCCTGGGGAAGTGCGGCGTCAGCTTCGACCGGTAGCCGTACGGGCGGGGCGAGGGCACGCAGGGTTCGACCGGAAGCTCCGGAAACAGCGTTCGGACCTGTTCGGTCTTGAGCGTCAGTTGCGCGTCGTAAGGCAAGTTCTGCAACTGGCACCCGCCGCATCGGCCGAACAGCGGGCAGGCGGGAACGGCATCCATCGGTCTGCAGCGTAGCCGATTCGCGCCGTCCCGATCGCTGCGCTACGATCGGCGGCGTGGACGAGGCCATCACCGCCTTTCATCAGTTCCTGACCGCCGAGAAGCGCGCGTCCGAGCACACCGTGCGGGCGTACCTTCACGACGTCGGCGAGCTGCGCGTCCACGCGGTGCGGATCCTGGGGCGCGCGCCGCGCCTCGACGAGCTTGACGTCATCATGTGCCGCTCCTACCTTGCGTCGCTCCATGAAAAGAACGACGCCGTGACGATCGGACGCAAGCTGTCGTCCCTGCGCGCGTTCTTCCGCCTGGCGGTGCGGCGCCGCCTCTGCAAGTCCAGCCCCGTCGCCGCGTTGCGGGCGCCGAAGCGCGCCAAGCGCCTGCCGCGGTTCCTGGGCAAGGAAGACACGACCCGACTGCTCGACGGCGGGCGCCGGGGCGAAGCGGGCGCGGACCCCAGCGCCGTCGCGCTGGAGACGGCGCTCTTCGAGATCATCTACGGCGCGGGGCTGCGTGTCTCCGAAGCCTGTCAGCTCGACGTCGGCGACATCGAGGCCGACGGCGGCGGCGCGATGGTGCACGTGCGTCAGGGCAAGGGGCGCAAGGACCGCATCGTCCCCGTGGGGACCAAGGCGCGCGCCGCGACCGACGCCTACCTGGCGTTGCGGCACCAGCGGCTCGCCGCGACGGGCACGGACCATCACGCGCTGTTCGTCAGCGCGCGCGGCCGCCGGCTGGGGCCGCGGGCCGTCCGGCGTCTGTTGGCAAGCCGCGAGCTGCGCACGGGCGCGCCGCAGGTGTCGCCGCACGCGCTTCGCCACAGCTTCGCGACCCACCTGCTGGGCGAGGGGGCGGACCTGCGCGCGATTCAAGAGATGCTGGGTCACGCCAGTTTGCGCACGACCCAGCGCTACGCGCACGTCGACGTCGATCACTTGATGGCCGTCTACGACAAGGCGCACCCACGTGCGAGGACCAGATCGTGAAGAGACCCCGAATTCGATCGACCACCGTTCTGGCAGTCCGGCGCGGCGGGCATGTCGTCCTGGCGGGTGACGGCCAGGTCACGATGGGCAACACCGTCGTGAAGTCCTCGGCCCGCAAGATCCGCCGCCTGCACGACGGCAAGATCGTCGCTGGATTCGCCGGGTCGGCCGCCGACGGGCTGACGCTGTTCGAGAAGTTCGAGGCGCGGCTCAAGGAATACGGCGGCAATCTGACGCGCGCGGCGGTGGAGCTGGCGAAAGATTGGCGGACGGACCGAGCGCTGCGCCGGTTGGAGGCGTTGCTGTTGGTCGCCGACCGCGAAAAGACGCTGATGCTCTCCGGCACCGGCGACGTGATCGAGCCAGACGGCGACGCGGCGGCGATCGGGTCGGGCGGCTCCTTCGCGCTGGCGGCGGCCCGCGCGCTGCTGGACGCCACCCAGCTTCCGGCCCGGGAGATCGCCGAGCGGGCGATGGCGATCGCGGGCGACATCTGCATCTACACGAACGGTTCGCGCACGTTCGAGGAGCTCTAGTCTCATGGCTCAGTCGTCATCAAACTTTGGCAGCGCCGGTGGGCACGAGGGAACCTTGCCCGCGTTGAAGAAGGCGGAGGACCTGACCCCGCGCGCAATCGTCGAGGAGCTGGACCGCTACATCGTGGGGCAGAAGGCGGCCAAGCGGGCCGTGGCTGTCGCGCTCCGCAACCGGTGGCGGCGGCAGCAGGTCGCCCCGCCCATGCGCGACGAGATCGCGCCCAAGAACATCATGCTCATCGGCCCGACGGGCGTGGGCAAGACGGAGATCGCGCGCCGCCTGGCGCGCCTGGCCGGTGCGCCGTTCATCAAGGTCGAGGCCTCGAAGTTCACGGAGGTCGGCTACGTCGGGCGCGACGTCGACTCCATGGTGCGTGATCTGGCCGAGACCGCCGTGTCGATGCTGCGCGAGGAAGAGCGCGACAGGCTGCGCCCGCGGGCGCGCGAGAACGCCGAAGAGAGGCTGCTGGACATCCTGTTGCCGCCGACGCCGCGGCCGCGCCCGTCGGGAAGCACGACCGCCATCCCGATGCCGGCGATTGAATCGGGAACGTCGCCGCCCGTCGAGAACGCGACGCGCGAGAGCCTGCGGAAGCTGCTGCGCGAGGGGAAGCTGGACGATCGGATGGTCGAGATCGACACGGCCGACTCGCCCACGTCGTTCGTCGACGTGTTTTCCGGGACGGGGATGGAAGAGATGGTGCTGAACCTGCGCGACATGCTCCCGCAGGGCGCCCGTCGAACGAAGCGGCGCCGCTTGCCGTTGACGGAGGCGCTGCAGGCGCTGACGGACGAAGAGGCCAACAAGCTGATCGACGTCGAGCGGTTGCAAAAGGACGCCATCCGGCGCGCCGAGCAGTCGGGGATCATCTTCATCGACGAGATCGACAAGGTCGCCGGCCGCGAAGGCGGCGGGCACGGCGGCCCCGACGTCTCGCGCGAAGGCGTTCAGCGCGACCTGTTGCCGATCGTCGAGGGGTCGACGGTGTCGACGAAGTACGGTCCGTTGAAGACTGACCACGTCCTCTTCATCGCGGCGGGCGCATTTCACGTGGCGAAGCCCAAGGACCTGATCCCCGAGCTGCAGGGGCGGTTCCCGATCCGGGTCGAGCTGGAGTCGCTGACGGATCAGGACTTCGTTCGGATCCTGACCGAGCCCGAAAACGCGCTGACCAAGCAATACACGGCGCTCCTGGCGACCGAGAAGGTCACCCTGGAGATCCGGGAGGACGCCGTCGCCGAGATCGCCCGCATCGCGACCTTGGTCAACGCGCGCATGGAGAACATCGGCGCCCGCCGCCTGCACACGATCATGGAGCGCGTGCTGGACGATCTGGCGTTCGAGGCGCCGTCGCTGGGACCCACGACCGTGCCGATCACGGCCACGTACGTGCGCGAGCGGCTGGACGGCATCCTCAAGGACGAGGACCTGTCGCAGTACATCCTGTGAACGCGGAGGGCCCTCAGGAGGCCCTCCGCATCAGGTAGACCCTACTTGTGGTGGCCGCCGCCGCCACCGCCGTGCGCCGGGGGCGCGTGGAACCCACCCCCACCGCCCCCGTTCATGGGACGGCCGGCAGGCGCTGCCGGAGCGGCGCGGAAGCCGCCACCGCCCGCCGGTGGGGCCGAGTGGAAGCCGCCGCCTCCGGGCGCCGCCGGCTGGGCGCGGAAGCCGCCGCCTGCCGGCGCCGCCGGCTGAGCCCGGAAGCTGCCGCCGCCGCCCGCGGGCGCGGCGCGGAACGACCCCGCGCCAGGGTGAGAGTGCCAGCCGGAGTTGTGTGCCGGCTCGGCCCGCCAGGCGTGCGGCGCCATGGCCGGCCGCGCGCGATAACCCACGGGCGGCGCGCCGCGCGGCCCGTACCCGTAGACCACGCGTCCACCAGGACCGCGCCAGTACGCGCGGTAGTAGACCGGGCGTCCGTCCACGAAGACGAAGCGGGGCCCGACGTAGGCGTACCCGGCCTCTTGCGGCGCCCAGTACCCCGGCTCCCAGTTCCAGTCGTAGCCGCCCCAGTCCCAGTAGCCGGCGATCCAGGTGTAGCCCCAGCCGGGCGAGGGTGGCGGGTATTCGGGGATCGGGTCCGGCGGCGGGGTGGTGGGATAGGCCGTCGCGTCGGTCCCGACCGTCACGGTTGCGTCCACCGGCCCAGGTCCAGCGGACCTCACGTAGCACCCGGCGCCAGCGGCCGCCAGGCCCAACCAGATGCCACCTATGATCCACCTCGAATCTCGATTCATGGGGTCTCTCCTCGTGGGCTTGCGCCCGTCGACTAACGTAAACCTCCGCTGCCGCAGTGTGTTCCCGGCCAGCATGGCCGTCGGTGACCTTCCAAGCAAGCCCAGGGCCACCGCCTCCCGCGCCGAAGGCCGCGGCCCGCCGGGCCCGGAACTTGTTGACCAGGACGGGTGTGGCGTCTAAACAACGGGAAAAGATGGAGATCGTTTTCTCCGGGATTCAGCCCTCGGGCGAGCTGCACCTTGGCAACTACCTCGGCGCCGTCCGCAACTGGGTGACGCTGCAGGACCAGTACCGCTGCTTTTATTGCGTGGTGGACTACCACGCCATCACCCAGCCGTACGAGCCGGCCGCGCTGCAGTCGCGAACCCGCCAGATGGCGATCGACATCCTGGCTTGCGGCGTCGATCCGGAGCGGGCGACGCTGTTCGTTCAATCCGACGTCCCCGAACACACCGAGCTGGCCTGGATTCTGTCGTCCGTGGCGCCGCACGGCGAGCTCGAGCGGATGACGCAGTTCAAGGACAAGACGGCGCGCGACCCCCACAACATCAACCTGGGCATCTTCGCGTACCCGGTGTTGCAGGCCGCCGACATCCTTCTTTACGGCGCGACGCGCGTGCCGGTCGGCGAGGACCAGCGGCAGCACCTCGAGCTGTCGCGCGAGGTCGTCCGCCGCTTCAACGCGCGGTTCGGCGAGACGTTCGCCGAGCCGATGCCGCTGTTCTCGACGACGCCGAAGATCCTGGGTCTCGACGGACAGACCAAGATGTCGAAGAGCGTCGGCAACACCATCTCGCTGTCGGAGCCCGACAACATCATCTGGGACAAGTTGCGCACGGCGGCGACCGACCCGGCCCGCGTCAAGCGCACCGACCCGGGCACGCCCGAGAAGTGCAACATCTACACGCTGCACAAGTTCTTCTCGGACGCCGAACGCCAGGCGGTGGTGCACACCGGCTGCTCGACCGCGGGCATCGGCTGCATCGACTGCAAGAAGCTGCTGTTCGAGGGGGTGAAGGCCGATTTCGCCGGCATCCGTGCCCGGCGCGAGGCGTTGCTCGCCGATCCGGCGCGCGTCGACGCCATCCTGGCTCGCGGCGCCGCCGATGCGCGCAAGGTAGCCGCCGAGACGATGACGCGCGTACGGGCCCGGCTGGGGCTGCCGCCGGCCCGCGCATGAGGCGCCTCGCGCGCGTGGCCGTCGCGGCTCTGCTGCTGGCGGCGTGTGGCGGCCGCGACGAGTCGTCGACGCCCGAGGCAGCCGTGCGCGCGCTGATCGCGACCGCTCGCGCCGGGGACCGCGCGGCCGTTTATGCCCACCTTGGTCCGCGTACCCGGGCCCGCATCGAGGCGCTGCTGGTTTCAGGGCACCGCGCCGGCGGCGCGCGCCTGTTGAAGCCGCAGGACCTGCTGGCCGTCGGGTGGCTCCCGCCGGCCTGGGAAGCTGCGGGAACCCGTCAGGTCGCGCGCGACGGGAACGACGCGGACGTCGAAGTATTTTCGGCCACCGGCGACCGGCAGACGATGCACACCGTCCGCGAAGGCCGCGGCTGGAAAGTCGAGCTACCCCTTCGCTGACGCGTCGACCGCGACGGCTTCGACCGGTGCGACTTCGACCGGTGCGCCTTCGACCGGTGCGGCGGCTTCGGCCGGTGCGGCTTCGACCGGCGCAGCTTCGGCCGGTGCGGCTTCGACCTGCGGGGCTTCCGCCGCGACGGCTTCCACCGGGGTACGCGGCGGGCTGGGGCGAACCTGCGTCTGGTCACCCGGCTCGATGTCGCTGTCGCCCAGCTCCAGCACGACCTCGTCCATCTGCAGCTCGGCGAGCTTGATGCGCGGGTCGGTGTCCGCGAAGGCGTCGCGCGAGGGACCGCGCCGCTCGCCGACCCGGCGCTCGCGCGGGAAGATGCGATGATCCGATTTTCCGCCGGTGCGCCGGTCACCGTCGCGCCGGTCGCGCCGCAGCGCGTACCGGAGCTCCTCGACTGTGGCCGGCAGGTCCGGCAGCCGCATCACCGCCGCCGCGCAGCCGTGGCAAAACGGCAGGCTGCGCCGCCAGATTTCGACCAGCTTCAGCTGCGCGCGCCGCTTCTCGCCGCACATGGTGCAGGCGGCCCCGCGCCCCACGGGGCGGGTCTCCGCCCAACGGGTGTAACAGCCCCAGCAGCGGCCTCGCCGCAGCTCGCTCACCGACGCTCCGCAAACGCTGCACGGCAACGTAGCGCGCTCGACCTCGACGCTCATGGCCCGAGTAAAACCCCGGACCGGCACCGGCGCAAAAAAACCGCAGTTTGGGGCAGATCGGGTAGGATCCCGACGGTGACGCGCTCGACCGAGCCGGACGCGCCGATCTTCCTGGTCGGGTTCATGGGATCCGGCAAGACCACCGTCGGCCGCCTGCTGGCGGCCCGCCTGGGCTGGGCGTTCGCCGACCTCGACGACCGCATCGTGCGCGGGGCAGGCATGCCCATCGCGGAGATCTTCGCGCGCGAGGGGGAGCCGGCCTTTCGCCAGCGCGAGACCGAGGCCCTGCGGTCCGCTGCCGCGGAGCGTCGGACGGTCCTGGCGACCGGGGGCGGGGCGGCTTGCCGCGAGGAGAACCTGGCGTTGATGCTGGGGGCCGGCCGCGTCGTCGCGCTGGCAGTCTCGGCTGGCGAGGCGGTCCGCCGCGCCGGCCGCACCTCCGGGCGCCCGCTGCTGGACGGTGCGGCCGATCCAGCCGCCGCCGCCGCGGACCTGCTGGCCGCGCGCGAACCGTTCTACGCGCGGGCCCACCTTTCCGTCGATACGGACGGCCGGGCGCCCGCCGAGATCGCCAAGGAGCTCGCCGACCAGCTTGCCGGGGCCGCACGCCACCGGGAGACGGCGTGACCGTCGCCATCCCGGTCGAGCTGGGCCCGCGCCGGTACGAGGTGCGCCTGGGTGAGCTCGGGCCCGAGGCGGTCGCGGACACGCTGGCCGCGGCGTTCGGTACCGAGACGACCGGGGTGGCCCTGCTGGTCGACAGCCGCGTGGCGGCGCTGCCCCGCGCCCGCGCCCTGTCGGCGGCGCTGGCGGCCCGCCTGCCCGGCGTGGCGCAGCTCGAGTTGCGGGAGGGCGAGGGCTGCAAATCCCTCTCGGAGGTGGAGCGCACCCTCGAGTGGCTGGCCCACCGGGGCTACGACCGGCGCGGCGCCATCGTCGGGCTGGGCGGGGGCGCCGCCACGGACCACGCAGGGTTCGCCGCTGCCGTCTACTTGCGCGGCATCCGCTTCGCGACGGTCCCCACCACGCTGCTGGCAATGGTCGACGCCTCGGTCGGCGGCAAGACGGGCGTCGACTTGAAGGCCGGCAAGAACCTGGTTGGCGCCTTCCACCAGCCGCAGGCCGTGGTTGCCGACCTCGGATTCCTGGACACGTTGCCCCCGCGCGAGAAGGCGGCCGGGCTGGCCGAGGTCATAAAGTGCGGCTTCATCGCCGACCCGGTGATCCTGGAGCTGGCCGAGCGGCACGGGGCCGACCTGCCGGCGACGGTCCTGCGCGACCTCATCGCCCGGGCCATCCGCGTGAAGGCCGAGGTCGTCGCCGAGGACGAGACCGAGAGCGGCCGGCGCGCGATCCTGAACTTCGGGCACACCGTCGGTCACGCGCTGGAAGCCGCTTCCGGGTACGAGCTGCTTCACGGCGAGGCCGTGGCCCTGGGGATGGTGGCCGCGCTGGACCTCGGCGCGGCGCTGGGGGTCGGTCCGCGCGCGCTGGCCGCCCGGGCCCGCGCGCTGCTGGCCCGGATGGCGCTGCCCACCGACTACGCTCCCCGGCTGAACCCCGCGGTCTGGGAGCGCCTGGCCGTCGACAAGAAGCGGCGGGGTGGGGCCATCCGGTTCGTGTTCGTGAGCGCGCCCGGACAGACGGTCCTGCGCGATGTCCCCCCCGGCGACATCAGCGCGCGGCTCGGCGCGCTGGCTGCCCCGGAAGCTTGACCCCCGAATCCCGAGCGAGTACAAGCGCAAGGCAATCCTCATGGCGAGCCCCTTCCGCGATAGCATCGAAAAGCTGCTGGATCGCATCGACGGCGCCGTCTCCTGCGCCCTCATGGGGTTCGACGGCATCACGGTCGACATCGCCACCAAGCCCGACGCGGCCGCCGCCGGCATGCCCGACGTGCAGACGCTGTCGATGGAGTTCGCTCACCTCATCGCCCAGGCCCGCCGCACGCTGGAGTCGGTCGAGGGGGGCGGGCTGGAGGAGTTCACGCTGCGAACCGACAAGTTGACGCTGGTCGTGCGCGTGTTGACCGGCGAGTACTTCCTGGCGTGCGCGATCTTGCCGCGCGCCAATCTAGGCCGCGCGCGGTACCTGATGCGCCTCACCGCGCCCGGCCTGCGCGCGGATCTGTGAAAGGGACGCCCCACTCGATGGCGAAAAAAGACAGCAAGGACAAGTCGGCCGGCAAGGGTGCGCGGCCGCTGCACATGGTGAAATCGGGCGCTGCCCGTTCGGCGCCGGAAAAGGACGACGGCTTCGAGGCGGTGCGCGTCCTGGCGCGCATCGCGACGGAGTTCGATCTCAGCGAGATCGAAGTGGGCGCCGGTGGCCAGATCCGCGTCTGCCGCGGCGGCGGCTACGTCGTCGGCTCGGCCGCGCCCGCCGGGACATCAGCGGCGCCGCGGTCGATCAGCCTGACGCCCCCGGTGGCCGCCGAGTCGGCGCCCGGGACCTTCATCAGCTCGCCGTTCGTCGGGACGTTCTATCGCGCGCCGTCGCCCGAGGCTCCGTCGTTCGTCGAGCCGGGGCAGAGCGTGCGCAAGGGCCAGGTCGTCTGCATCGTCGAAGCGATGAAGTTGATGAACGAGATCGAGGCTGAAGCCGACGGCAAGGTCGAGGAGATCCTGGTCAAGAACGGCGAGCACGTCGAATACGGCCAGCACCTCATTCGGCTCACGCCGGCGTAAGCGCGCCCGCGACGCCGATGTTCAAAAAGGTCCTGATAGCCAATCGAGGCGAGATCGCGCTACGCGTGATCCGCGCCTGCCGCGAGATGGGGTTGCGCTCGGTCGCCGTCCACTCGACGGCCGACGCCGACGCCTTGCACGTGCGGTTCGCCGACGAGAAGGTCTGCATCGGGCCGCCGCCGGCCCGGGCCAGCTACCTGTCGATCCCCGCCATCATCAGCGCCGCCGAGGTGACGCGCGCCGACGCGGTTCACCCCGGCTACGGCTTCCTGGCCGAGAACGCTCACTTCGCCGAGGTGGTGAAGAAGTGCGGCCTGCACTGGATCGGCCCGCAGCCCGAGATCATGCGCAAGATGGGCGACAAGGTCGAAGCCCGGGCTGCCATGGAGGCGGCCGGGGTGCCCATCCTGCCCGGCACCGGCGTCATCGAGACCGACGCCCAGGCCGAGGAAGCGGTCGAGCGCATCGGGCTGCCCGTCATCATCAAGGCGTCGGCGGGCGGGGGCGGGCGCGGCATGAAGGTGGTCGACAGCAAGTCGCGACTGTCCGCGCAGCTGGCCGCCGCCCGATCGGAGGCCCAGGCCGGCTTCAGCAACCCCAACGTCTACCTCGAGCGATACGTCGGGCGCCCGCGCCACATCGAGGTGCAGGTGCTGGGCGACGGGTCGCGCGCCATCGCGCTCGGCGAGCGCGAGTGCTCGATCCAGCGGCGTCACCAGAAGCTCGTCGAGGAGGCGCCCAGCGTCGCGCTGGACGACGAGCGCCGCAGCAAGCTGCTGGCCATCGCCCGGAAGGCGACGGAGAGCCTGGGCTACCAGACCGTGGGGACACTGGAATTCCTGCTGGACGAGGACAAGCGCTTTTACTTCATGGAGATGAACACGCGCATCCAGGTCGAGCACACCGTCACCGAGGAGGTGTTCGGCGTCGACCTGGTCCGCGAGCAGATGAAGCTGGCGGCGGGCGACCCCCTGAAGATGTCGGCGGACATCCGGCCGCGCGGGCATGCGATCGAGCTGCGCATCAACGCCGAGGACCCGGTCACGTTCGCGCCGTCGCCGGGGCGGATCACCGCCCTCAACCTGCCGGGCGGCCTGGGCGTCCGGATCGACACCCACATTTACAACCAGTACCTGGTCCCCCCGTTCTATGACTCGCTGCTGGCCAAGCTCATCGTCCGGGCCGAGAACCGCCCGGCGGCCCTGGCCCGGCTGAGGCGCGCCCTGGCCGAGTTCGTGGTCGAGGGGTGCAAGACCAACCTGGACTTCTTCAGGCGCCTCCTGGCGAATCCGGAGTACGTGGCCGGTAAGATGGATACCCACCTGGTCGAGCGGATGTAGACTTACGCCGCCGGTGCTGACAAAGAAAGACAAGCATCTCGCCGCGGCACAGAAGTATCTGGAACGAGGCCAAGATCAGCGCGCGCTGGAAGAGTTCGCGCGCGTCGTCCAGGAAGATCCGTCCGACACCCGCACGTGGCTGAAGATGGCGGAGCTCCACGTCCGCCGTGGCGCGCTCGCGGAAGCGCGCGACATCTATTTGCGGACGGCCGAGATTTACATTGCGCAGGGTTTTCTCCCCAAGGCCGCGACGGTCTACAAGAGCGTGCTGAAGCTGATGCCGGCGCTGCCGCACGTCCGCATTCAGCTGGGCGAGCTGTACCGCCGAATGGGAATGGTGTCCGACGCGCTGGGCGAGCTGGAGATGGCGGCGCGCGAGCTGTTGCAGTCGGGTAGGTCGGCGGACGCGCTGCCGGCGCTGCGGCGGATCGTCGAGTTGCACCCGGACAACGTCGTGTCGCGCATCCGGCTGGCCGAGGCCGCCTCGAAGGCGGGCCGCACGGACGAGGCCATCGGCGCGCTGACCCAGGCCGCCGATCAGTTGCGGCGGGAAGGGCGCGCCGACGAGTTCCTGCGCGTCGCTGAGCGCCTGCTGTTTCATCAACCGGAAAACCACGCGCTGGCGCGCGAGCTGGCCGCCAGCTACATCGAGCGCAAGAACCCGCGGTTGGCGCTGGCCAAGCTGCAGCGCCCGCTGCGGGCCGCGCCGCGCGAGCCCGACAACGTCGCGCTGCTGGCGCAGGCGCTGGAGACGCTGGACCCCCGCAACGCCGTCTCCGTCTGGCGAGAGCTGGCCGAGATTCACGCCGACGCGCGGCGCGAGGGCGCGCGCGACGCCGCCGTCCGGGCGGCGCTGGCGCTGGACCCGACGAACGGCGAATCGCGCGAGATGGCGGCGCGCTGGGGGATCTCGCTGGCGGCCGCGGCGGCGCGGGCCCGGGTCCCGCCGCCGGTGCCTGGTCGCGGCTCCGTCTCGTCGGCCGTCACCGGCGTCGATCCGCGCGCGCCGGCGGCAGCGCCCGAGGGGACGCCGGTCGCGGTGCGCCCGAGCCCGTCCGGCCCGTACCCCGACGACGTCTCGCGAATCCTGTCCGAGGCCGAGGTCTTCGTGAAGTACGGCCTGGGTGAGCGCGCCGTCGATCACCTGCGGCGCGTCTTCGCGATCGAGCCCCAGCACCGCGGTGCCCACGAGCGGCTCGCCTCGGTGCTGGCCCAGATTGGCCGCAAAGGCGAGGCGGCGGCGGAGCTGGTCTCGGTGGCTCGCCAGCTGCGGACCGCGGGAGACGAGACGGCCGCCCGCAGCGCGCTCGAGCAGGCGCTGGCGCTGGATCCCGACAGCGCCGAGGCGGCGCGCATGCTGGGGCGGCAAAGCTCGTCGGACGACGAGCTGATGCTGGAGCTGGAGCAGCTGGATTTCTTCGCGCAGCAGGCGTTGCACGACGAGGCCCGCGCGGCGCTGGTCGACCTCGAGCGGCGGTTCCCCGGACACCCGCTGGTCGTCGAGCGCCGCCGCCGCGTCGACGCGGACGTGGCGGGCGCGATCCCGACGGAGGCCCCCACGACCACCACCGCGGCGCCCGTCGCGCGTCTCAGCCCGTCGGAACGGGCCGACCCTGCCACGCACGGCGATCTGGGGATCGCCTACAAGCAGATGGGTCTGTGGGACGCCGCCATCCAGGAGTTCAAGCAGCTCGCGGCCGACCCGACGCGCGCCGTGTTCGCGTTGACGATGATCGGCGAGTGCGTCGAGGCGAAGGGGGACCTGGGCGGCGCCGTCGCGCGGTACAAGGCGGCGCTGAACTTGCCGCAGGCCACCGTGCAGGAGTCGATCGGCCTCTATTACCAGCTGGGGGCCGTGTTCGAGCAGCTGGGTGATGTGCGCGAAGCGCTGTACTTCTTCGAGAGCGTCGGGAAGCGCGATCCGGGATTCCGGGACGTGCAACGACGGATCGACGCGCTGAAGGTTGCGCCCGCGGCGGCCCCCAGGAGATGACGAGACCGAGATGAGTGACGACGCAGCAACCAACGCCGCGACCGACCTGGCCGACCGCGCGCGCGACTACTTCTTGGGCCTGCAGGACAGGATCTGTGCGGCCATCGAAGCCGCGGACGGTGCCGGGAAGTTTCGCGAGGACGCCTGGAAGCGCCCGGGCGGCGGCGGCGGCCGCACGCGCGTGATGGCCGACGGCGCGCTGTTCGAAAAGGCCGGCATCGGCTTTTCCGATGTCCACGGCGAGCTGCGCCCCGAGATGGCGCGGAACCTCCCCGGCGAGGGGGCGGCCTTCCGGGCCGCGGGGGTGTCGCTGATCTTCCACCCGCGCAGCCCGCGCATCCCGACCGTCCACGCGAACGTTCGGCACATCCAGCGCGGCGGGCATTCGTGGTTCGGGGGCGGCTGCGACCTGACGCCGCATTACGTGGTGCCGGCCGACGCCGCTCATTTTCACCGCACCTTCCGGTCGGCGTGCGACCGACACGACGCGGGGTTCTACCCGCGGTTCAAACGGTGGTGCGACGACTACTTCTTCCTGCCACACCGGAACGAGCCACGCGGCATCGGCGGGCTCTTCTTCGACTACCTGGGGGCCGGGGCCGAGGTGACCGCCGGCCAGGCGGCGCCGGCCACGCGGTCCGCCGTCGAGGACGACCCCGAAGCGCTGTTCGGGTTGCTGCGGTCGGTGGGCGACGCGGTGCTGGAGGCGTACCTGCCGATCGTCGAGCGGCGTCGCAACGACGCGTGGGGCGCGCGTGAGCGCAACTGGCAGCTCCTGCGCCGCGGGCGCTACGTCGAGTTCAACCTGCTCTACGACCGCGGCACGGTGTTTGGATTGCGCACCGACGGCCGGGTCGAATCCATCCTGATGTCGATGCCGCCCGAGGTGCGCTGGGCATACGCCCACACGCCCGAGCCGGGCAGCGCCGAGGCCGAATCGCTGGCGGCGATCTGCGCGCGCCGGGATTGGGCGGAGGTGGAGGTCTGAGGGGGAGGGCGGGCGTGGTCGTGAGCGAGTTCGAGTTCGAGTGAGGCTTAGCGACGGCGGCGCCGGGGTTCTGCCACGTTCGCCGCGGGAGGCGTGGAGCCCTCGGGCTCTTCGGCCGATGCCGGCACCTTCAGGACGTGTCGGAAGCGGCCCACGTCGAGCGTGAGCTGGCCAAGCAGCATGTCGAGCATCGTTTCGCCGAGGCGGCAGATGTCGCCCAGGCGGACGACGCGCTCGACGACGAAGTCGGCGTCGGCCTTGGCGCGGCGGGGGGCGCCCGGCTTGTCGAGCTCGGCCTGCGCGGCCCGGGCTGTCGCCTCGGCGCGCCCGACGACCTCGACGGCGGCGCCGATCTCGCGACGCTCGCGCTCATTCAACACGCCCGAGATCATCTTCCAGAAGTCCGTCTCGGACTGGTAGTGCTCGCGCCGCTGGCCGCGCACCCAGACCTTGTGGACCACGCCCCAGCGCCCCAGCGCCGACAGCGTCATCGAGGCGCTGCCGGCCGAGATCCCGAGGCGCTTCTGGATCTCGCTTTGCGCCAGCGGCTCGCGCGAAAGGTAGAGCAGTCCGAACGCGCGCCCCATCGTCCGGGTGAACCCCCAGAACTCGGCGATCCGGCCGCAGGCGTCGATCGCCAGATCGCGCGCGGTGCTCAGCTCGGCTTCGGTGTCCATGGTCGAATCGATGCCAGCCCTGCGTCGGGTCGGGCGGCCAATTGCCCACAGGCGGCGTCGATGTCGTCGCCGCGTGGAGAACGGATGTAGACGGCCACGTCGGAGGCGCGTAGGCGCTCCTGGAACGTGCGGATTCGCTCCGCCGACGGGCGCTCGAACCGGTAGACGGGGCCGGCGTCCGTCTCGACCGGGAAACCATTCCAGGGGATCAAGTTCACCTTGGAGGGGATACCGCGCAGCAGCCGCACCAGCCGTTCGGCGTCCGCGTCGCTGTCGTTCACCCCTGCCAGCAGAACGTACTCGAACGTCACGCGACGCCCGTGCGACAGCGGGAACCGGCGGGCGGCGTCCAGCAGCGCGGCGATGTTCCACCGGCGGTTGATGGGCATGATGCGGTCCCGCACCTCGTCGGTCGTCGCGTTCAGCGAGATCGCCAGGTTCGGGGCCGGCGAGATGGCGGCCAGCTTCTCGATCCCGCTGACCAGGCCCGCCGTCGAGACCGTGATTCGCCGCGGCGAGAAGGCCGCGCCCCAGGGGTGCTCCAGCAACGCCAGCGCGCGGGTGACCTGATCGAAATTGTGCAGCGGCTCGCCCATCCCCATGAAGACCAGGTTCGTGGGGCGGCGGCCGGCGATGGCGGTGGCGCGATAGATCTGCTCGACGATCTCATCGGCGCCGAGGTGGCGCCCGAACCCCAGGGTGGCCGTCGCGCAGAACGCACAGTCGATCGCGCAGCCGACCTGGGACGAGACGCAGAGGGTCAGCTTGTCGCGGTCCGCGTCGGTGTCCGGGATCAGGACCGATTCGATGGCGCGCCCGTCGTGGGTCTTCCAGCGCAGCTTGCGGGTCCCGTCGCGCGCCGTCTGGACGACGTCCACCGTCAGGCGCCGCAGCGGGTGCGCAGCGTCCAGGGCCTCCCGCAGGGGCGGGGGGACGTTGGCCATGTCGGCCGTGCTGTCGACGGCGGTGCCGTGCAGCCAGCGGAAGATCTGCTCGGCTCGGTATCCGGGCGCGCCGGCCTCTGCCGCCCACCGCCGCAGCTCATCCGGCAGCAGCGCGCGGGCCGGGACTCCGGCAGGCGGTGCGGGCATGGCTGCTGCAGCGGTCACGGCGGGGCAGGATAACGCCCGCGGGCGCCTGCCGCCACCGCGGGTTCGGTCCAGATTAACGCGCGCGGCGACGCGACTGCCGCCGCCGCGACGCGACGAGGACCAGCCCGACCGCCAGCGCCAGCCAGCCCGTGCGTCCCGGGCCGCCGCCGACCTCGCAGCTGCAGCCTGAGTTTCCGCCGCCCTTCTGGCCGACCTTCGTCGCGATCTGCTGGCAGGTGTCCTTCAGGTCGCAGGTGCCCACTCCGTCGTGCACGTTGCAGGTCCAGCAGTCTGACGGGCAGACGATCTTGGAGCAGGGGTCGGTTACGCAGGGGTTGATGGACGGGTCGGTCGCTGCCTGAGTCGCCTTGGACTGAATGCACTGCTGCCCCGCGCCGCACTGGATCGCCAGGCACTTGTCAGGCAGGCAGATGCCGGCGGTCGTGTCGCAGTACTGCCCGTTCGGACAGAACACGCACGGGGAGTCCTTGCACTGACCGCCGACGCAGGTCTGGTTCGCAGCGCATTTGTCGGGGAAGCAGAGGTCCTGGCAGGTGCCGTCCTGGCAGTACTGGTTTGTCCCGCAGGTCACGTTCTTGCACTTGTCGACGACGCAGACGCCGGCGACGCAGCTCTTGCCCGCGTCGCAGCCCAGCTGCTCACAGTCGACGCAGACGCCGTTCATGCAGACCGCCGGGGACTTGCAGCTGACACCGCTGCAGTTGTCGACGCACGAGCCGGTGCTCTCGTCGCAGTGCTGTCCGCCGGGGCAGGGCGGGGTGTTCGCGCAACGCTGCGGGATGCAGTAGCTGTTGAGGCACTTGTAGCCGAGCGGGCAGGGGAACTCGCCGCCCCCGCACTGCAGCGTGCACTGTCCGTCCTTGCAGCCGTAGCCGCCGGGGCAGTTGCCGGTCGTGTCGACCACGCCGTCGCAGTTGTTGTCCTTGCCGTTGCAGACCTCGCCGCCGGTGGGCAGCACGCAACCGCTGCAGACGAATCCCAGCGCGCCCATGCACTTCAGCGTGCCCTGGCGGCAGATGCCCACGCCGACCTGGCTCTGGCTGAGGCCCGGGCAGAGGCAGGGCGTGCCCGTCTGCGTGAAGGTCCCGTCGTCGATGACGCCGTCGCAATCGTTGTCGATGCCGTCGCAGACTTCCGGCTGCGGCATGCTGGTCACGTTGCAGACCAGCTTGCCGTTCTTGCAGATGATCGTCCCGGCCTGGCAGGCACCCAGGCCGTTGCCGCACTTTTCGCCCACGCCGGGCAGCGTCCCTTCGTCGATCTGCCCGTCGCAGTTGTCGTCGATGCCGTTGCACACCTCGGCTTGCGGCGTGATCACCGGCGCGCTGCAGACGGTGTCACTTCCCGACGCGTTGCAGATCAGCAGGCCGTCGCGATTGCAGGCACCCTTGAGGCCGTTGTTGCACTTGGTGCCGACCGCGCCCGTCGGGTAGCTGCCGTTGTCGATCGCGCCGTCGCAGTTGTCGTCCAGGCCGTTGCAGAGCTCGGGCGGCAGCGCGCAGCCGCAGGGCTTCCCGCACGCGTTCAGGGGCAGGCCTTCGTCGACCTGGCCGTTGCAGTTGTCGTCCAGGCAGTTGCAAGCCTCGACGGCGCAGTGCTTGGGCACGCCACCGTTCTTGCCGAGCACGTTGTCCGGATCGGCCGGGTCGTTCGGGCTCAGGACGAAGCTGCCGCAGGCGGGGATGTTGTTCCCGGGCACGCACTGGCTGCAGGCGTTCGAGACGCCCTCGTCGATGAGGCCGTTGCAGTTCTCGTCCTTGCCGTTGCAGGACTCGGGCGGCGGGACGTTCTGGGCGATGATGTTGACCAGCGCGGTCTTGACCGCCGCCGTGTCGGTCAGCGACACGAAGATGGCCTGGCCAGTGCCGCCGGCCGCCGCGATCCGGTTGGCGGCCGCCTTCTCGTTGGTCGTCAGGCCGCTGTCGGTCAGGATGTACGTCTGGACGCCCTTCGGGATCACGGCCGAGTGGTTCAACGCACAGGCGGTGACCTCGGGCGCGAAGGTGCCGTAGCTGTTGGCCGGGGTCTGCGCGCAGGTCGTCGGGTCGACGCTGGTCCCGACCTTGGTGTCGCAGGTCTCGGCGCCGTCGGTCGCGATGATGACGATGTTCTGCCGGCAGCCCGCCTTGGGGTCCGTCGGGTAGACGTAGTTCTCGAAGTAGAGGCGCGCGTAGAAGAGCGACCGCCCCAGCGGCGTGCTGTTGTTGGGCGGGATGCGCAGCTCGGGATCGGTGTAATTCGTGGCCGAGTTGCTCTCGGTCTGGTCGATCCACCGGTAGATGCTGCTGATGTTGGCGCCCAGCGGGTCGTAGTCGCCGGCTGCGGCCGGCTTCAACCCCGTCGCCGCCTGGGTCACCGGAATCAACAAAGACTGCGCGACGCCGGTGTCGAACCAGGTCCCGTAGGACGTCTGCGAGTTCGGGTTGTCGCTCTGGGTGGTCATCCGGCAGCCAGCGTTGCCGCTGACGGAGGTCCCCGTGTTGCTCCAGAAGGCGTTCGGGCAGTTGTCGGCCTGGCCGGTGTTGAAGGTCTGCGGAAAGCGCATGAGGCCGAAGTTGGCCTCGTCGGTGCCGACCTCGGCCAGCGCGTCCCGCAACGCGTGCTTCATGTTGTAGACGCGGCTACCCTGGCCGTTGGTGTTGTTCCCGCACAGCGGGGACCCGTCATTGGCCTGGTTGTAGAGCATCGATCCCGACGTATCGAACAGGATCAGGATGTTGGGGCGCAACGCCTGCGCGCCGGCCGGCGAAGACGCCGCCAGCAACGTCGCAACGGCGGTGCCCGCCAGCAGCGCCAGCCGCACCGGGGCCCGCCGCTTGAGCGCTGCGGCGGAAGGGATCGAGCTCAGAGGGCGCGTCGTGGTCATGGCGTGAAATGTCCCGCGTAGCAGCAGCGGAAGCCGACCGACGGGAGCCGAACCGGCGTGTTGGGCGCAGCCACCGACGCGGTACACTGCAACCCGGGCGCGATCGTGACCGCCGGGGTCTTGGTGTTGTCGGTGAAGCTCGCGATGTCGTAGGCGCCACCCCGCATCTCGAAGAGGCAGGGCGGCTTGGTGCAGCTCGGGTTGCTGGGCGGCGTCTTGGTCGTCAGATCGGTGGCCGTCCACTCCTTGACGTTGCCGCTCATGTCGGAAAGCAGGGCCGGCGACACGCAGCTGGTCAGCGACCCGGTGGCGACCGGCGCCGGCGTTACGCCATGGTCGATCGAGTAGTCGTTGCCGTTGCAGGTGTCTTTCTGGAAAGCGGTCCCGTACGGGAAGGTGTTCGCGCTGGCCGAACCGCCCTTGCAGGCGGCCTCCCAGTCGGCGGCGGTGCACAGCCGCCAGTTCGCGCCCAGCAACTCGCAGGCGGCCTCGGCCTCGGCGCCCGTGACGTTCGTCCAGGGCATCTTGTTCTGCAACGAGCAGCCCCGCCCGCTGGAGTTGAACCCGGCGCTGCTCGGGGTCGCGTCGTTCCGGCTGGCCTCGTACTTGTACATGGTGACGTTCGAGGCCGAGATGTAGACCAGCTCGTCGTCGGACGTGGCGGTGATGTTGTCGACCACGCCGTCGCAGTCGTTGTCGATGCCGTCGCACTTCTCGGCTGCCGGCGTCTTCATCGAGCCCATGCAACGGTGATTGCCGGCCATCGAGTTGTCGCAGACCCAGGTGCCGGTTCCGGCGCACGGACCGCTGCCCACGGCGCAGGTCTTCCCGATCTGAAACGGTTCGTCCGTCTGGCCGTTGCAGTCGTTGTCGAGACCGTCGCACCCAAACTTGGTGCCCTCGACGGGCTCGTACGTCGCCGGGTAGTTGCAGACCCACCCGGTCTGACCGCCGCAGGTCGGCTGCGTGCCGGTGCAGACGCCCTTGGACAGGCAGGTGATGGTGGCCGGCTGCAGGTTGTTGTCGACGATACCGTCGCAGTCGTTGTCGAACCCGTCACACGTTTCGACGCCGCCGTTGGTCTTGATGCACTGGGTTTCACAACCCGGAACGGTGGGGTCGCGGTCGTAGAAGTTCGGCAGACAGGCCCCCTGCTGGCAAACGCCGTTCTTGCAGCTGGACGTCGCGAACGGGAACGCGCAGGCGTGGTTGCACGCGCCGCAGTTGTTCACGTCGGTCATGACGTCGAAGCTATCGTCGACGGTACCGTTACAGTCGTTGTCGATGCCGTCGCAGACCTCGACGCCGGCGTTCGTCTTGATGCACTCGCACCCGTTCGAAGGATCGTTGTCGGCGTTGAAGAATCCCGGCTGACAGCTGAACTGGCACTT